>SFRS01000141.1 GCA_004562175.1 bacterium
CCGCCTAAGGTAAGCACCACGTCGCTGCGGGTAAGGCCACCCTGAGCCAGCTGCTCCAAAACACCACTGAGCACAGTCATATTTTTGCTTTGCTCGCCCGCCTCGATAACCACCTTCATCACAGCCAAGCCAGCTGCCTTAAGGCTCGTCTCCAGCTTCTCGGCATATAGCGGTGCAACATTGGTATCGCTGATAATGGCCGCCTTTTTAGCCTTGGGAAGCAGCTTCGCTACCTTGCCACCAATCTGCGGCAGTAGCCCTGCCTCAATTTCTATATCATAAGCATGAGCTCCTAAATCCACATGGATAACCTGCATTAATAAAGCTCCTTTCTCCGAGCAGCAGAAGTACGCATGAGCTCCTTCATGGTCTCACCATCGCCTGCGCGCAAGGCTTTGCGCCACAGCTCCAGCTGCTCCATATATTTCTCAATTTCGTCCGCCACCTTGTCCTTGTTGGCCAAGAACAAAGCGCACCACAGCTCCGGATTGATATCCGCCACACGAGTGCCATCACGGAAGCTGCCAGCCACGAAATACTTGGTTTTCTCGTTATAGGAAGCACTATCCATCAGGGCCACTGCCGTAACATGGGGCAAATTACTAGTGAAGGCAATGGTACGATCGTGCTCTTCAGGCGTCACCCGCACGGTGTTTTTGCAGCCCAAGGCCTTAGCAAAGGTCTCCAGCCAGCAAATAGCGGCTTCACTATTCCCCTTTTCCGGCACGATGATGTAATTGGCATTGTGGAAAATCGCAGCCTCCGCCATCCCCAAGCCGCTGCTTTGACGACCGGCCATGGGATGACCGCTGATAAATTCCATGCCCGGACTTAAAGCGGCCTGCACCTCAGCAATCATATTATTCTTGATGCCTGCCACATCGGTAATAAGCACATCAGCCTTAAAGTTCTCCACATTGCTCTTTATGAAGCTAGCAATAGCCTCCGGATAAATAGCGCAAATCACAACATCAGCCTGAGCAAGGCGTTCATCCACAGCGGTCATCCCCACATCGATGATTCCCATGGCCTGAGCCTGCGCCAATGTAGCTTCGTTGCGCTCGATGCCCAGAATCTGCTTGGCTCCCAAAAGGCGCAATGCCTTGGCATAGGAGCCACCTATGAGCCCCAAGCCCACGATAGCAAAGCTTAATTTTTTCCAATCAGTGCTTCTAACCTTGCTGCTTTGAAAATCAGCTTCCAAAAAAATCACTCCTATTTCTACTTTTCTACCATCCTACTAAATACAAGGCTAGCTCCAGTGAGCGCAAAGGTACACTGGAGCTATATTTTACTTGTCTATATTATAATTCACGACCCACGATTTGGGCAATGCCCTTTAATTCTCCCATGAGCTTTTCAAAACGAGCGGGCTTGAGGGATTGAGCGCCATCGCACAGTGCACATTCAGGATTGTTGTGCACCTCAATGAGGAGGCCATCTGCGCCTACAGCCACGGCTGCCTTCGCCAAGGGCTCCACCATCCACCACAGGCCTGCTGCGTGACTGGGGTCAACAACTACAGGCAAATGGCTCAGCTTTTTCACAGCCGGAATCGCACTCAAGTCCAAGGTGTTGCGCGTGTAATGCTCGAAGGTGCGGATACCGCGCTCGCACAAAATGACATTGTCATTGCCACCGGCCATAATGTATTCGGCGGACATAATCCATTCTTCGATGGTTGCGGACAGACCACGCTTCAACAGAATGGGCTTATTAGTCTTGCCCAATTCCTTCAGCAGCTCGAAGTTTTGCATGTTGCGAGCACCAACCTGGATCAAATCTACGTCCTCCACAAAGCGTTCAATCTTATCTGCAGACATGATTTCGGTAACGATGGGTAAGCCTGTTGCTTCACGAGCAGCCTTCAGGTAATCCAGGCCTAACTCCTTGAGACCTTGGAAGGAGTAAGGAGAGGTGCGCGGCTTGAAGGCACCACCACGGAGCAGGCTTGCACCACTGGCTTTTACTTCCTGAGCCACCGCGGTAATCTGTTCAATGCTTTCTACGGAGCAGGGACCGGCGATAACCTGAATTTTTTTGCCGCCAATGGGCACACCAGCCACATTGACAATGCTGTCTTCGGGATGGAAGGCACGGTTAGCACGCTTAAAGGGCTCCTGCACACGCATAACCTTTTCTACGCCCTCATTTACCAGGAGCAGGTTCATATCCAGAGCACTGGTATCGCCAACTACGCCAAACAGGGAAGCATTCACGCCTTCGCTAGCGTGTATTTGGTAGCCTCTAGCCTCTAATTGGGCCTTTAAACGGGATTTGTCTTCTACGGATGCAGTGGGTTTGAAAACTATAATCATAATAAAATCTCTCCTTTAAAACTAAACTACGATTCTACAATACTACTTTATAGTTAAAGCGAGACAACTATCAACGCTAAACTAACAATACTACTAAAATTCAAATTCGTAATAAGAAATCATCATGCTCGCGGTGATTTTTCGAATGCGTTACTTAATAAATGCCACGCACAAAGCAGAGTACAAAAATGGAGCTGTCCGCTTGAAGTCTAGACGCAAATTTCGTGGGGTTCAATTGGCCTCTGCGGGGTACTATTTGGCTCGCAAAATAATATACGTTTTCGAACCCTTGAGGCCATTGTACCAAACCACTCATTTGCTAAAAATCACAGCTCGCCTGCTGATTACTTATTACTCAATTTACTGAATTAATTACATATCCCTGCCGACGATACGAGCAATGCCCTTCAATTCTCCCATAAGTCTGGCGAACCGTTCAGGTCTCAGGGATTGAGCACCGTCGCAGAGGGCGCATTCGGGATTGTTGTGCACCTCAATTAAGAGGCCATCGGCACCAACAGCAACTGCCGCCTTCGCCAAGGGCTCCACCATCCACCACAAACCAGCAGCATGACTGGGGTCAACTACCACAGGCAAATGGCTCAGCTTTTTCACAGCCGGAATCGCACTCAAATCCAAGGTGTTACGGGTGTAATGCTCAAAGGTGCGAATGCCACGCTCACACAGGATGACATTTTCGTTGCCCCCGGCCATGATGTATTCTGCGGACATGATCCACTCCTCAATGGTTGCTGATAGACCACGCTTCAAGAGAATGGGCTTATGGGTTTTGCCCAACTCCTTCAGCAACTCGAAGTTTTGCATGTTGCGAGCACCAACCTGAATTAAATCAACATCCTCTACAAAGCGTTCAATTTTGTCAGCGGACATGATTTCTGTGCAAATCGGCAGACCACTTGCTTTACGAGCCGCCTTCAAATAATCCAAGCCTACTTCCTTCAATCCTTGGAAAGAATAGGGCGAGGTGCGAGGCTTGAACGCGCCACCGCGCAGCAGCGCTGCACCACCCAGCTTTACAGATTTCGCTACCTCGGTAATCTGCTCCTCGCTTTCTACGGAGCAAGGACCGGCAATAACCTGAATTTTTTAGGGCTCCTGCACACGCATAACCTTGTCCACAGCCTCATCGATGCGCAGCATGTTCATATCCAAAGCACTGGTATCGCCTATGATGCCAAAAATGGTCATGTTCACGCCATTGATTTCGTTAATCTGGAAGCCTTGATGCTCCAGATTGGCTCTTATTTTTGCTTTATTCTCCTCGGGAGCTCCCGGTTTGAAAACTATTACCATAAAATCTCTCCTTTATTGCTACAGCCATGTAGCTTGGGTGAAAATATGTACCAAGATTATTTTTGCTATCAAAAAAGCAGGCTCCGCAAAAGAGCCTGCTTAAATAAGCATTGTGGAAATGTTTATACAAATACCATTAACGGCTTCTATTACGTTCACTGCCATATGCTTTTTTCCATGCGAAATAACCGGTGCTAAAGTAATAGCTAAAGACCGGTGCATAATAAAAGCCATATTCAGCTGCAGTGTTTAATCTGATAGAATCCATTATATTCACCTGCAAAATAATCTCTTCGCTCTTATTCAGCGATTGGAATAATTTTACTGCTAGAGCTTTATAACGTCAAGCAAAAAGACGCACTTTTGTTACATTCTTCTTTTCCCTAGCAAAAGTGTAACGGAGGTTACAATTCCCTCACCCCATTAAACAACATCATCACTGCGCCAACGAGGACAATCAGCAAAGAAAGTCTACGGAAAAGCTGTTGGTTGAGGTAACGAAACATGCGCTCACCGGCCAAAACGCCGAGGAAGGTCGCCGGAATCATGCTGTATAAATAGCTCCAATCACTTACTGCACCAATATTCCCCGCCCAATAGCTGGCCCCCACCATGAGAATACCGGTCACGCCAAAAATCCAAATCATATTGGCCCGCATTTCGGTTTTGTCCGTATGCTCATTGAGAAAATAAAGCACCAAGGGTGGACCGCTGACACTGGTGCAGGCGCCGAAAAAGCCACTCAAAACGCCTGCGCCCAAGCGTCCTGCCGTTTTATTTTTGATGGGAACTGTGTATTGCAGGCTCATAAGAGCCGTCGCAAAAAGCAGCACTATTCCCAAAAAGATTTGCAAATGGGTAATTGAAATAAAGCGCAGCACCTTGCTGCCGGGCAGCATGCCCATGAAGCTGCCGATGCTGGTCAAGGCCACGGTTTGCCAGTTGAACTCACCCCACACTCTGTACATGGTGAGCAAACGCAGTACCACGGTGAGCACCAAGATAAAGATGATGGCCCATTTTACAGGCATAATCATGGCCAAAAGCGGTGTAGCCACGAGAGCGAAGCCAAAGCCTGAGACAGTGGCGAAGAATGAGCCGATAAAAATGATGAGACCAGCCAGCGTTAAATTATATAAATCCATAGAAACTGCAAACCCCTCTCAGTCAGCTACGCTGACAGCTCCCCCAAGGGGGAGCCATTCCTATATTGTAGCTTACCCATAACACCTTAGTAAAAGCAAAGCTACCCGAAGCAACGGGTAGCTCATTCTCTCACTCACTTCTTCTCTTCCACAAGGTAGGTCCAGCCATTTTCCTGGCGCACCTTGCCCTCCTTCATCAAATGACCCAAGGCACGCTTGAAGGCTGCCTTGCTAATGCCAAACTTCTGCTTGATAATCTCTAAGGGCGTGCTATCGCAGTAAGGCATGCTGCCCTCCCGCTTCACCAGATAGGCATAAATATCCTCTGCATCCGCCACCAAAGCATTTTCCTTTTGCAAACGCATGGATATATTGATGCGACCATCCTCACGCAAATAGGTCACACGACCAGTGATTTGCTGACCAAAATCCAAGCGCCCACCGGGCACCTCGCTGCGATGCAAAAAGGCAATAAAGCGTTGGGTAGTAAAGATGAAAAAGCCCTCCGGCAAAATATTATAAATGGTGCCGGTAACCTTGTCACCCACCTTCAAGCCCTCCGCAGGCTTGGCCGCACGCTGCATATCCTCTTCTACACGCATGGTCACGGCTTGACGACCGCTCTTGTCACGATACAGCTTGACCCACACCAGCTGGCCCTCGGATACATGACCACGCATTTGGCTGTAGGGCAAAAATACACCACGCTCAGCGCCGATATCCACGAAGCCACCATCACGGGTCACGCTGATGACACGCACATAACCCAGCTGACCCTCCCGCATTTTGGGAAGCTTCATGCTGGCAGTCAAACGCTTGCTGGGATCTAGGTACAGATAAACCTTAACGGCATCCCCTTCCTTGACCTCAGCTGTTTGCTGGAGCTTATGCAGCAAAATATCATCATCCGTATTACCGGTGCCACCATCAAGGAAAGCACCCATTTCACCCAAGCGCACTACCTTCAAGGTAACTACATCGCCAGGACGATATTTAGTATTATTTTGAATTACCACGGGCTTTTTGACAAATTTTCCCATGGGCTTTTTATTATTCAGCATCTTCACTCTCCACAAAGGCTTCGGAGGGAGCATCAGCCCACAGCTGCTCCAGATTATAGAAATCGCGCTCTTCTTCTAAGAAGATATGGGCAACTACATCGCCATAATCCAAAAGTACCCAACGAGAATCGGCATAGCCCTCCTTGTGGGTGGGGAACACACCTGCTTCACCCAGCTTGTCTTCAATATTGTCCGCAATAGTTCTCACCAAGGTGGTATTGCTGGCGCTGCAGATTACATAATAATCAGTAACAGGGGACAGGCCCTCCATATTCAAAAGTAAAATATCCTTTGCTTTTTTATCA
>SFRS01000142.1 GCA_004562175.1 bacterium
GTACCCCGCTTTATTGCTATGGTACTGATGATGCCCCTCTTGGTAGTTTTTGCTAACTTTATTGGCAATATTGGTGGCTGGATAGTGGCCCATTATTATGCGGGCATCGGCACCTTTACATATACCAATTCCATCAAAATGCTGGCGGAATTTTACGATGTGTTCGGTGGCATGCTGAAGAGCTGCGTCTTTGGTGCCATCATCGCCATCATTGGCTGCTATAAAGGACTGAATGCTCCCAACGGAGCGGAGGGCGTGGGCTTGGCCACCACTGCCTCCGTAGTTCTGTCCATTATTTTGATTTTTATTTTTAATTATTTCTTATCCATTGTGATTTATGTGTAAGGAGTTGGCGTAATGGCAGAGAAGAATGCAATGATCAAAATTCGCCAACTGAAGATAGCCTTTGGAGACAAAGTAGTACTCAACGATTTAGATTTGGATGTGTACGAGGGCGAAACCTTGGCGGTTATCGGTCCCTCCGGCACAGGTAAGAGCACGGTCATCAAGGTGTTGACGGGACTTTTGGCTCCCACTAGCGGCAGCGTCGTTATTGACGGACAGGAAACCTCCAGTTATGGTGAGGAAGAGTGGGACGGTCTGCGCAGTCGCATGGGCGTTGTTTTCCAATATTCCGCTCTCTTCGATTTTTTGAGCGTGGGCGAAAATGTGGCCTTCGGTCTCAGACGTCACTTCAAGCTGAGCGAGGAGGAAATCCAAAAGCGCGTGGCAACCCTGCTAGATTTGGTGGGCATGCCCAATACCCAAAGCCTGTGGCCCTCGGAGCTGTCCGGTGGCATGAAAAAAAGAGTGGCTCTGTCCAGAGCCTTGGCCATGGAGCCGCGCATTGTGCTCTATGACGAGCCCACCTCGGGCTTGGACCCGGTGATGACCATGACCATATCCCGGTTAATTCGCAAGACCCAGCAGCAGCTGGGCTTGACATCAGTTTTGGTAACTCACGATATGGACTCTGCTTATTTTGCAGCAGATCGTATCGCTATGCTAGATAAAGGAAAAATCGTCCAGATTGGTACGCCGGACGAAATCAGACAAAGCAAAAATCCTGTGGTTTATGCTTTTGTCCATGGACTGGAAAGGAAAGAGGAGGATGTAGATGGGCGCAAGTGAAGTAAAGGTTGGCGCTTTCGCGCTGGGAGGCGCGGTGGTGCTGGCAGGCATCATCACCTTTATGGGAGCATTTTCCTTTGGCAAAAAGGGCTATGAGCTGCGCATAAATTATCCTCAGGTCAGCGGCTTGATGCCGGGCCATGTGGTGCGCTATGCCGGTGTACAGGTGGGCACTGTGAAGAAGCTCAATGTCTCTCCCGATAAGGTGGAGGTTATTACTGAAATAGATGATAATATCAAGATTCCCCAAGGTGCGGTTTTTACCATTGCTGCCGATGGCATCATGGGCGAAAAATATGTGCACATCGTGCCGCCGACCAAGCCGGGACAAGGCTTTATCAGCGAGGGCAGTACCTTGAAGGGTACTCCTGGGGGAGGCATGGATGAGTTCTTTGCTAATTCCGGTGACCTAGTGACTCGCCTTGAGCATATTGCCACTGCCTTTGAAAATGTTTTTGGTGACAAAGAGGTACAGGAGTCCATGAAAAATGGCTTCAAAAACATGCAGGGCATCACCGAGAACATGAATACCTTCACCAAGGTTATGGCCGAGGTGGCGGTGGCTAATCAGCAGGATATTACCCAAATGATTCACCAAATCAATGAGCTGACCCAACGCATGAATGGTACGGCCAGTCATATTGAAAGCATCATGAAGGGTGTGGACAATAATGGCGAAACGGGCAGGAATGCGGCGGCCATTGTGAAGCACATGGCGGACACCACTCAGCGCATGGAAAACATTGTGAAGATGTTGGAGAGTGTGGCCCAGGACCCTGTGACCCAGGAGTCCTTGAAGCAAACGCTGGTCAATGTGAAGGAAACCAGCGCCAAGGCCAACCAGCTCATGGGCGCCTTGACGGATGCCAAGATTTCTGCGGATGCAGGCTACACCGCCAAGGGCGGCGATTGGCGCGGTAATTTGGGCGTGACCATTAGACCTAACGAGAAAAACTTCCTTTACATGGGAGGTTATGATATTGGTGAGGACAACAAGTTTGACTTCATCATGGGCCGCAAAATGGGCAACGCGGCTGTGAGCATGGGCGCCATGCAGGGTGATTTTGGCGTGGGCCTGAGCTACGACTTCGGCAAGGATTTTCGTCTCTATTCCCAGCTCTATGATTTCGATGACACTAAGGTTAGAGTGGGTGGCGAGCTGCGGCTGACGGATACCTTCTCTTTGTACGGCGAGACCATGGATGTGCGCGGTACCAAACGCGACACTTACATGGGTGTGCGTACATATTTTTAAAAGTTTATAGTTACGAAAAAGTGTTGAGAGCCTTCCCTTTGAAGGGAAGGGGGCCCGCTTTAGCGGTGGATGAGTTTCTATAATATTCATGTTACAGAAATTTCATTTGACTTTTTTGGTCAAAGTAAATATAATTTTTTTATACTGACTGGTTAGTCAGAATTGATTGGAGGTTTCCTGATGACTAGACATAAATTGAGTAAACGTTTATTGCTCCTGTCCGCAGCGTTGACGATGTTCATGAGTCAGTCCGCTTTTGCCGGCGAGGTTGTGGAGCTGAATCTTGAGGACGCTATGCAGCGAGCTTTTAATACTAATCCTGCTATTACTATCGCAGGCTACGAAAGAGATAGTGCTCGTGCAAGCTACAATGCGGCACGCAACAGTCGTTGGATTGCTATTAGTGGTAACCATGTTACCAAACGTAGTGGTAATGATGATAATATTGTTAAGAGAATGGATCCTGCGACTGGTTTATGGACTGGTGACTACTACAAAGGTATTGGAAATTCACACTCTAACACATTAACCGCCACTTTGCCTATTTACAATGGTGGCAAGATTAGTGGTACTATCAAAAAGGCTAAGGCAGGATATCTGTATTCTGAGCAGGGTGTGCAAAAAGCATACAATGACATGCGTAGCACTGTAACCAATGGTTATTTTGATATGCTGCAGGCAGATAATATGCAGAAGCTGGGGCGCGAATCCGTGGATCGTTTGGCCGACCATCTGAAGAATGTTGAAGCTCAATACGAGGTTGGCGTAGTTGCCAAGGTGGACGTGCTGCGCAGCCAAGTAGAGCTGGCCAATGCTAAGCAAAGCCTGATTAAGGCAGAAAATGCTTATCAAATTGCCGAAGCAAATCTAAATAAGATTGTAGGCTTGCCCATGGATACCCAATTGAAGCTGGACAACATTTTGGTTTATACTCCTTACGAAAATGATATGCAATATTGCTTGGACTACGCTGCTATGCATCGTCCCGAATTGGAGCAGGCTAAGCAAAATGTGGAGGCGGCTA
>SFRS01000143.1 GCA_004562175.1 bacterium
CTGTAATAAAGGGGGATTTATCATGAAAGAATATACTGGCGATAAAATTAGAAACGTGGCCATTGTGGGTCATGGTGGAGCAGGAACCACGTCCGTAACTGAGGCCCTGTTGTATCGCAGCGGTGCTATCAACAGAATGTGCAAGGTTGAGGACGGTGCTACCACCACCGACTATGAGCCGGAAGAAATCAAACGTAAGGTTTCCGTAAACGCAACCTTGGCTCCCGTGGAATGGCGCGATACCAAAATCAACTTTATCGATACTCCGGGCTTCGCCGATTTCGTAGCCGAAGTAAAGGGCGCTTTCAGAGCAGTGGACAGCGCTTTGATTGTTGTATGCGCAACCAGCGGTGTACAGGTTGGCACCGAGCAATGCTGGAAGCTGGCTGAAGAGGCTGGTCTGCCCCGCATTATTTTCGTAAACAAGATGGATCGTGAAAATGCTGATTTTGACAGCATTCTGGACAATCTGCGCGGCAAATTTGGCAAGCACGTGCTGCCGCTGCAGCTGCCCTTGGGCAAGGAAGACAACTTCCAAGGCATTATCGATTTGTACAAGATGAAGGCATACCGTGCTAACGGCAACGGCTCCGATGAAATCGAAATTCCTGATGAGTATAAAGCTGCTGCTGAAGAAGCTCGTGAAAAGATGATTGAAGCAGCTGTTGAAGCCGATGATGATTGCATGATGCGTTATCTGGAGGGCGAAACCATCAGCGATGAAGAAATCATGAAATGCTTGATTAAGGGCATTCGCCAAGCTATCATTTATCCTATGCTGTGCGGCAGTGCATACAAGGATATCGGCTTGGGCCGTCTGATGAACGCTATTGTGGACTTCACTTATCCCGCAATTTTGAACGACTTTGTTGTTATGGATAAAGCTACCGGCGAAGAAGAAATTCGCGACGCCAACGCTCCGATGGCAGCCTTGGTATTCAAGACCACCTCTGACCCCTTCGTAGGTCGTCTGAGCTTCTTCCGTGTATTCTCCGGCTCCATCAAGGCCGACAGCATGGTTTACAACTCCCGTCGTGAGCAAGAAGAGCGTATCGGCAACGTATTTACCATGCGCGGCAAGACTCAAATCCCCATGAAACAGGTTGTAGCTGGCGATATCGGCGTTGTGGCTAAGCTGCAATACACCGCTACCGGCGATACTCTGTGCGACAAGAACTCCGAGGTTGAATTCCCTGTTATCGAGTTCCCGCTGCCCATGTACACCAGAGCTATTTATCCGAAGAAGAAGGGCGACGAAGACAAGATCATGTCCGCTCTGACCCGTCTGATGGATGAAGACCCGACTATTATCGTAACCAAGAACCCTGTAACCAAGGAAACCTTGATCAGCGGTATGGGCGACCAACACATCGAAATTATTATGGAGCGTATGCAACGTAAATTTGGTGTGGAAGCTCAGCTGAAGGCTCCCATCATCGAATATCGTGAAACCATCCGCGGCAGCGCTGAGGTGGAAGGCAAGCACAAGAAACAATCCGGCGGCCATGGCCAATATGGTCACGTTGTTATTAACATGGAGCCCCTGCCTCCCGGAGGCGGCTTCGAATTCGTGGATAAGATTTTCGGTGGTTCCGTACCTCGTCAATACATCCCGGCAGTTGAAAAAGGCATGCGTGAAGCTATGGATAAGGGCATCTTGGCCGGCTATCCTGTAGTTGATATGCGCATTACCCTGTTGGATGGCTCCTACCATCCTGTTGACTCCTCTGAAATGGCCTTCAAGACCGCTTCCAATATCGCCTTCAAGAAGGCAATGGAGCAATGTAAACCGGTTCTGTTGGAGCCCATTTACACTCTGAATGTAACCTGCTCCGACGGCATGATGGGCGACGTAATTGGCGATTTGAACCAAAAACGCGGCCGCATTCTGGGCATGCAATCCGTTGAGGAAGGCATGAGCGTTGTAACTGCACAGGTTCCCTATGCAGAAATCACTGAGTACGCAGTAGACCTGCGCGCTATTACCCAAGGCCAAGGCACCTTCGAAATGAAGTTTGACCATTACGAAGATGTTCCCGCTAAGATGGCTGAAAAGATTATCGCTGAACGCAAGGAAGCATAATACAGTTTAAAAGGAAAGGCCTGTTACTTCGGTAGCAGGTCTTTTTTTTATTGACTTAATAAGGAAGAAAGATTGCAAATTGCCTAAACCCAATATATAATATTAAATGAGAAAGTGTAATATTCAGAATCATTCTGAGATGTTTACTTGTATAATAATTTGAAGTCATAGATATAGAGCATTTGTGGAGCCAAGGGAGGAGTAACCCATGAGTAGCAAGCGGAAAGGATTACGATACAACCAAAAGCATTTGGACTACAAAAGAGAGGACAGCGCTGTGCTGCGCATGAAGGTACTGCGTTCTGTGTTGGCTGTGGGGGTGACCTTTGCCTTGACGCCATGGCTCAGCAGAGCAGCCCTGGCAGAGGCTCCTGCGGGGAACATTGTGCGCACAGGCAGCAGCACCAATCTGATTGTTAATGGCAAAGCGGAAATTTATGCGGACCAGGCTGCTAACGGTGTGGGTATCAATGCCTTTAAATACTTTACCTTGGGCAACAACCAAATTGCCAACATGTATTTTAGAACCCAAAATAATGCTACTGCTCTGCACACCTTGGTGAACACTGTAGAAAACCAAATCAGTATCAGCGGTACCGTCAATGCCCTGCGCAATAATAAAATTGGCGGCAATTTGTATTTCCTGTCTCCCAAGGGCATGGTGGTGGGAGCTAGTGGCACCATTAACGCTGGTTCCTTAACCATGCTGACTTCGGATAAGACTTTTTTTGATATTTATAATAAGCCCGACCCCAAGGCTGCAGCGGCTGCCATTGCCGCTAACAAATGGGATTTGGACAGCAACGCCAGCATCGACATTCATGGTAAAATCAATACTATCTCCGGCATTGATTTGCGGGCTGCGTATATAAACGTGACTAAGGCTGCTGATGCTACAGCTGCGCCATCCTTGAAGACAGGTGTGGTTTTTGCGCAAACTGTCAACACCAGTGACCCTGCTTTGCAAGCTGCCAATGTCACGGATAGTCGCCTTACTGCATCCGTGGATGGCAATGGTAATGTGGTGATTGCTGACCCCAATGCATCAAGCAATACTGCGTTGCAGGGGGATGGCAGCATTAAACTGGCAGCCAAAACCACGAGCCGCAATATGGATACGGAATTTTTAGGGGTCACGGGTTTTAGGAATACGGCAGAGGCCAAGGTGGAGGTGGGCCAAGGTGCGAGCATCGATGCTTTGGGCAATGTGGATATCAGCGCAGATGCCTCCATTGGTGATTTGCCGGAAATAGTGCATTTTATTGATATGTCCGGCTTTGCTAAGGCCGAGGTCA
>SFRS01000144.1 GCA_004562175.1 bacterium
GGTTATCGTTGTTGGCGGTATCTACACCGGTATCTTCACGCCTACTGAGGCTGCTGCCATTGGTACTGTGTATAGCATTATTGTTACCATGCTGATTTACAGAACCTTGACCCCCATGGATATGCCAAAAATCTTGAAGGATACGGTCAAGACCACCTGCATGATTTTCGCCATCATGATCGGCGCCAACCTGTTCGGCTTCGTGCTGACGATTTTGGAGGCTCCTCAAGCCTTGACCGAGTCCGTTGTTGGCATCACCAATAATAAGTGGTTCGTCTTCATTGCCATCAACATTCTGTTGCTGTTCTTGGGCACCATTTTGGAATCTGTTTCCATTATTTTCATTGCTCTGCCCATTATTTTCCCGTTGATTTGCAGTGTGGGCTTCGACCCTATCTGGTTCAACGTTGTTATGCTGCTGAACCTTGAGCTGGCGCTGATTACCCCGCCCGTAGGCATGAACCTGTTTGTTTTGAAGGGCATTAGTCCGGATAGCTCCATGACCGATATCGTGAAGGGTGTTATTCCCTTTGGTTTGGCCATGGCCTTGGAAATTTTGATTCTGTGCTTCTTCCCCGAGCTGGCCACTTGGCTACCCTCTGTAGTTAAATAATTCCAACCCCTCTCATTGCTTTGACCCGAGTCTTGTGCGTAAAGACTCGGGTATTTTTTTCGTATAGCTAGGCTCTTTTTTAGGGAATAGCTGAATTAGAGGTTGGAGAAGCTTGCTTAGGTAGTGGCTCTGTGATAAAATAATTTCAATGGAACTGCTTTATGGCTGCCACAAGGATTGGCAGGCTGCAAAATAGAAGTGGATGAGGTTGGATTTAATGAAGAAGTATTTGTGTAATGCTTTGGTGGTGGTGGGACTGCTGTGCCCTATGGGGGCGGTTCAGTCTGCTGAAGCAGATAGCTATATAATGAATGGTGGGGACGTGCTGAATATTCAGGTGTTCGACAATCCTGACTTGAGCTCTCCGAAGGATGGTGGCGGGGATGTGAATCCCTATATCGTTAGACCCGACGGCATTTTTTCCATGCCCCTCATTGGCGATGTCAACGTGAAGGGTAAGACGACCTTTGCTGTTACCAATGAACTTGTGGACCGCTTGAGTGAATATTTGCGTGACCCCATTGTGACCATCAACGTGGTGAAGGAGGGTACCACGAGGGTTTATGTTTTGGGCGAGGTGAAGCGCCAAGGCCTGTATGAGCTGCCTAAAAGCCATACTCTTTTGGACGCTTTGGGTACCGCTGCCGGTTTTACGGAGTATTCCAACAAGAAGAATGTTTTTGTAGTGCGCAATGGTCAAAGAGATGCGTTGCTGAAGGTGAATGTGGCGCAGCTTTTGAAGAACAAAAAAGCTGCTGATAATGTTGTCCTCAACGATGGTGATTGCGTTTTCCTGAGCAGCAATAATAAGGTTGATTTTGGCCAAGATATTTATCCCTTCTTTAGAGGTGCTTATCTTGTCAGCGAGGCTCTTGATAATATGTCCAGCGGTGATGATAATTACAAGAAACAAAACATCAGCGGCGGTGGCGATAATACTGACAGGGGGCCTGATTCTGGGGCAGGCAGCGGCGATGCCGGTGGAATTTAAGCACTGAAGAACCAGTGTCATTTTGTCGAGAGAAAGAAAAATAAATGTAAATAATGACACAAAATTTATTGACAGTGAACCATAAAAAGCATATAATATTTCAGTAATACCGTGAAAGGATGCACTTGACAAGCATCCTTTTTCTTGTTTATATCGATTTGGTGATATTAAAGTGAGGAGAGAATAGTACCATGATTAGAAACGATATTCGTAATATAGCCATTATTGCCCACGTTGACCATGGCAAGACTACCTTGGTGGATGCCATGCTGAAGCAAAGCGGCGTTTTCCGTGCTAACGAGCATGTGGAGGAGCGCGTTATGGACTCCAATGATCTGGAACGCGAGCGTGGTATCACTATTCTGTCCAAAAACACTGCTGTTATGCACGATGGCGTAAAAATCAACATTCTGGACACCCCGGGCCATGCTGACTTCGGCGGCGAGGTTGAACGCGTGCTGAACATGGTTGACGGCGTACTGCTGTTGGTTGATGCCTATGAAGGCCCCATGCCCCAAACCAAATATGTACTGCGCAAGGCTCTGGAGGCTCATCTGAAGCCCATCGTAGTTATCAATAAGATTGACCGTCCTGACCAACGCGTGGAGGAGGTTGTGGACGAGGTATTGGATTTGTTCATTGAGCTGAATGCGGATGAGGACCAATTGGAATTCCCCGTGGTTTACGCTTCCGCTCGCAATGGCATTGCCAAGCTGTCCATGGAGGACGAGAGTAACAATCTGGAGCCCCTGTTCAAGGTGATTTTGGAAAATATCCCCGCTCCCGATGTGGACACCGAAGCTCCCCTGCAAATGCTGGTGAACACTCTGGATTATGACAACTTCATCGGTCGCATTGTTATCGGTCGTGTAATGCGTGGCACCATCCACAATGGTGAAACCGTTGCTCTCATGAATGAGGACAAGGTGCGCATGGGCAAAATTGGTCGCCTGTATGCTTACCAAGGCCTGAAGCGTGCCGAGGTAGACGAGGCCAAGGCCGGCGACATCGTTGCCTTGATGGGCCTGCAGGACGCAGAAATCGGCGAGACCATTGCTGATAAGGATAATCCGGAAGCACTGAAGGGCATCAAGATTGACGAGCCCACCCTGTCCATGGTGTTCTACGTAAACAACAGCCCCTTTGCCGGCAAGGAGGGCGAATATGTAACCAGCCGTCACATCCGTGACCGTCTGTATAAGGAAGCAGAAACCAACGTGGCTTTGCGCGTCGAAGAAACCGACAGCCCCGATGCTTACAAGGTATCCGGCCGCGGCGAGCTGCATCTGTCCATTTTGATTGAAACCATGCGCCGTGAAGGCTTCGAGCTGCAGGTTGGTAAACCGAAGGTTATTATGCATCGCGACGCCACTGGCACTCTGCAGGAGCCCATGGAAGCACTGACCATCGACGTACCTCAGGACTATATGGGTGCTGTTATGGAGGGCTTGGGCCTGCGCAAGGCTGAGCTGCAAAACATGACCGAAATGGCAGGCTACTTGCGTATGGAATTCAAGATTCCTGCTCGCGGCTTGATTGGCTTCCGCAACCAATTCTTGACCGATACCAAGGGTAACGGCATCATGAACCATGTATTCGCTGGTTATGAGGACTACAAGGGCGAAATCCCCGGTCGTACCCGTGGCAGTCTGGTAGCCTTTGAAAGCGGTGAAACCACTTCCTATGGCATTGGCAACGCTCAAGAGCGCGGCACCATGTTCGTTATTCCGGCAGAAAAGATTTATGAAGG
>SFRS01000145.1 GCA_004562175.1 bacterium
TAAACGCACCGGCAAAAAGGTGGCTGTGGTGGGCAGTGGCCCGGCGGGCTTGGCCTGCGCCGACCAGCTCAATAAGGCCGGTCACCTTGTGACTGTTTTTGAGCGTGCCGATAGACCCGGTGGCCTCTTGATGTATGGTGTGCCCACCATGAAGCTTTCCAAGGACACTGTGCTGCGCCGTGTGCAGCTGCTGGAGGAGGCAGGCGTGACCTTCGTATTGAATGCTGAGGTTGGCGCCAAAATATCTTCTACTACGCTTTTGGAGGAGTACGACGCCGTGGTGCTCTGCACCGGCGCTACTGAGCCCCGCGACATCGATATCAAGGGACGTGAGCTAGAGGGCATCTACTTTGCCAAAGAGTTCCTGCACAATGTAACCAAGAGTTATTTGGACAGCAATTACGAGGATGGCTTATTCGTAGATACTAAAGATAAGGATGTAGTAATCATCGGCGGTGGCGACACCGGTAACGACTGCATGGCTACGGTGATCCGCCAGGGCTGTCGTAGCGTAAAGCAGCTACAGCACAATCCCTGCCTGCCCCATTCTCGCACAGAGCAAAACCCTTGGCCCGAATTCCCCAAGGTGTTTACCACGGACTACGGTCAAGAGGAGGCTATTGCCAAATTCAAGGAGGATGCCCGTGAATTCTGCGTCATGACCCAAGAGTTCTTGGGCGAGGAGGGTCATGTTACCGGCCTGCGCATTTGCCAAAACACCATGCAGGTAATTAACGGCAAGCGCACCGAGGTGCCCATTCCGGGCACCGAGCGCATTATCCCCGCTCAGGTAGTGCTGTTGGCCATGGGCTTTGCCGGCAGCGAGCAGCGTCTCGTGGATGAATTCCACGTAGAGAAAAATGCTCGCGGCTCCATTGCTGCCAGCGACAAGGACTACAGGACCAGCGTGCCCGGCGTCTTCACCGCCGGCGATGCCCGTCGCGGGCAGAGCCTGGTGGTGTGGGCTATTGCCGAAGGCCGCGGCGCAGCTGCGGCTGTGGATGAATATCTGCGCACAGGCAAATAAAATCATAATTTTTAGGAGCGTTTGCATAATAAGCAGACGCTCCCTTTGCTTTTATAAATATACACCATTTTGGCATATACTTAGCAATTGTCACATAAATGACATAATTGTTAAGTTCTTTACAATATGGGGCCTAAAAAAGCTAAAAATGAACCCTGTTAGAGAAAATTGTTTTCAGTCGATTTTGTTCTATGGTATAATACAGGTGTATAATTGTTTTAAGACAATTGGGCGAATATTTTAGGAAAGAGGCGAAGGAAATTATGAAGAAGTTTTTAGCTCTAATGATGATGATCGTTATGGCCTTGACTGTGGCTGCCTGTGGCGGCGGTGGCGACAAAAAAGCCGACAATAAGGCTGCAGCCGGCAAGGTAGATCGTAGTAAGGAATTTATCACTGTGCTGACCGGTCCTACCAGTGGTATTTATTTCCCCATCGGTGGCGCTTTCTCCAAGGTTGTTGGTGAGATGGGCTACAAGACCTCTGCAACTGCAACCGGCGCAACTGCGGAAAACATCAACGCTATTTTGACTGGCAAGGGCGAAATGGCCATTGCTATGAGTGACTCCGTAATCCAAGCTGTTGAAGCCTTTGGCGCATATCAAGGCAAACCGAAAGCAGAAAACCTGCGTGCTATGATGGGTTTGTGGCCCAACGTTTGCCAAATCGTTACCACTAAAGACAGCGGCATCACCAAGTTCACCGATTTGAAGGGCAAACGCGTAGGCGTTGGCGCTCCCAACTCCGGCGTAGAGCTGAATGCTCGCATGATGTTTGAAGCTCACGGCATGACCTATAAGGATGCTAAGGTTGACTACCTGTCCTATGGCGAAGCTATTGACCAAATTAAAAACGGCCAATGCGACGTTGCTTTCGTAACCTCCGGTCTGGGCAATGCTACCATTAAAGAATTGGGCACTGCTAAAGAAATCGTATTCGTTCCTGTTGAAGGCGAAGCTCTGAAGAAATTGACCGCTAAATATCCCTTCTATGTAGAATGGAAGATTCCGAAGGAAACCTATGGTACCAAGGTTGACACCACCACTGCAGCTGTTATGAACATCATGCTGGTTAGCAAGAACCTGTCCGATGATGTTGTATACGACCTGCTGACCGGTATCTACTCTCAAAAGGGTTTGGAAACCATCGGCGCATCCCATGCAACTGCTAAACGCGAAATTAAACCGGAAACCGCACTGCGCGGCATCAAAGGCACCTCTGTTAAGCTGCATCCCGGTGCTGAAAAGTACTACAAAGAGAAAGGCATGCTGAAATAATTCATGTCCCTCATGTCAAAGAAGACATTACTTACCTTATTCCTATTGTTAAGCATCGTTGCTGCCGGCCTTTTTGGCTGGCAGCATCTATATTCTAAGGACAAAATCCTGCGCATCTATGATTATCAAACGCAAAAGGAGTATGTGCGCTATCCTGTGCGCACTGGGGACAAGCTCTTTTTTGGCTGGATTCATTCCTGGGAGCGTATTTCCTGGCATGAATATTATCATATCAATCAGGATAACACCTTGGAGCTGGATGCCATTTCCTTCCCGGCCTTTGGGGCGGGTATTCCCGAAAACAAGGGCAAGCGGACTAGAATCGAAAAAGGGCGCATTTTTATGGAAGAAATTGGCCAAATTTTTCCACATTTTGTCTGGATTAACTCCCATCTTGCGACTAGGGATATCAAGGTAAATGATGTTTTAGTCACCAGCGGGCGTCTTCTGCCCGAGCATACTCGTTTAGTTTTAGTTATTGAGAGGAGGGGACTTTTTGATGCAGAATACTAAAGATAAAGCTGCGGAGCAAGAAGTAGCTATTAGTACCGAAGCTAGTGCGGAAATGCAGAGCAAATCTGAGGAGATTATCAAGAAATTAGATAAGGAATCCACCACTAGAACCTTCTCCGGCACAATGAAGAAAATTTTCTTCGTGCTGTGCATCCTCGTGTCCTGTTATCATCTTTATACGGCGACCTTTGGTCCGCCCCTGACTTTGATTCACCGTTCTATTCACGTTTCCATGATGCTGGTTTTGACCTTCCTCATGTATCCCATGTGCAAGAAATCCAGCTTCACTACTCCGTCCATTCTGGACTGGATCTTGGTTGCTCTGTCCTTGGCAGCTCCTATCTACATTGCTACTGACTATCAGGGCTTCGTAGAAAGAGCGGGTAATGCCAATACCATGGATATGGCCATGGCAACCCTTTTAGTTGTTCTCGTTTTGGAAGCATCCCGTCGCGTCAGCGGCAATGTGCTGTCCCTGTTAAGCTTGGTTTTCATAGCCTACGGCCTCTTTGGTCGTTCTAT
>SFRS01000146.1 GCA_004562175.1 bacterium
TTATTGGAGTGCTTTCTGGAGAGTCGGAGCAACCTGCTTTTTTCGTGAAACTGCTTTAGGCAGTATAATGGTGTCACTATCTTGGCCAAAGGCTTTTTGGGCAGTGGCTAAGGCGTCATCTCCAAAGCAAACCAGCTTGGTCGAAAAGCTATCCAGATTAGTGAGCATCATGAAATACATATCCACGCCTAGGCTGGCAAAATTGTCTTGCATAAAAGGAAGCAGTTGCTTTTCTAAGGCTGCCAGCTGCGCAGCATTGGTGGAGTGGAGTTGGCCGATGCCAAAGCGCTTGGTGCCAACACTATAGACTTTATAATCATAGTGGATTAGCTCATTAGGACTAAGACTGTTGTAAATATTGCCAGCTTCCAGTAGCTCATTGGTATAGGCTCGAAGCTCCTTTACTTTACTCAGCTTCAGAAGCTTTTTAACAGCGAGTCTGTCGTAATCCGTGGTTGTTGGTGATTTGAGACCAATGGTGTCGGAGCAGATAGCGGATAAAAGCAATCCGGCTATAGGCTGGGAAATTTTTACCTTTTGGGCTTCAAATTCGTAGAAGACAACAGACGCCGTAGCGCCGATGGGCTTGGCAATATAGGTGATGGGGTTAGAGTTTTTGATGTCGCCCATGGCGTGATGGTCCAGTACTGCCAAAACTTTAGCTGATGACATACCGGAGATGGATTGGCTGTAAAGGCTATGGTCAACCAGGATGAATTGCTTACCTTCGGCGTTATTCATGCTCTCTGGCACGGGTACTCCGAATTTTTGTAAAGCGTAGCTGGTTTCTGCATTAAGCTTGCCGGGAAGCACGGCCTTGGCATTATAATTTAGGGTTTGCAGCAGACTAGCATAGGCAATGGAGGAGCATACTGTATCGGTGTCAGGTTCTTTGTGTCCTATAATGTAAATGGGTTCATCAGCATTATAGTCAGTTTCAGCACTAATATAATAGGCAGAATTGTGTGCAGCGTGTACTATTGTTACAGGTGAGCTAAAGATGAGCACTGCAACAGTGAGTGCGCCAAGGACTTTGAGAACTCGCTTAAACATGGAAATGCCTCCTAATAATTTTTTAGAAATTAGTAACCCAGATGCTGCAAGAGGCCATCAAGGCCTTCCATAATATCATCATAGGTAATATCAAAATCACCCGTATACCAAGGGTCAGCAATGCTTTGACCCTTGCGCTGGGTGTAATCCAAAAGAAGATGTACTTTGTTATCAACATCATCTCCCAAAAGACGCCTCATATTACGGATATTATTGTTGTCCATAACAAGCAGCAAATCATAATAGCGATAATCTCGAGCAGTGACCTGACGTGCTGTTTTACCGGCTACGCTGATGCCTAGCTGCGCCAGTTTGTGCTTCGTGCCATAATGCACAGGGTTGCCGATTTCCTCGCGGCTAGTGGCAGCACTGGCAATTTCAAACTCACCGGCAAGGCCGCGCCTGCGCACTATATCCTTTAATAAAAACTCTGCCATAGGCGACCTACATATATTGCCGTGGCATATGAATAGTATTTTATGCACGTTTTTCAACTCTCTTTACTGTTCTACCTGTTTGCTCTGCTTACGCAGGCGGTAGCGGCGTTCTCCCTCAGAGAAGGCCTTTTTTTCTTCTTCGGTTTCACACATTAAACGGGGCACAGTGGTGGGGCGTCCCTTTTTGTCCAAGGCAATCATGGTGAAGTAAGCAGTGAGGGCACGCTTTTGGCCTTCGGTTTCCAAGTCCTCTACGTCCACGGTTACGGCTACTTCCATTGAGCTTTGACCTACATAAATAACTTGTCCGGTACAAATTAAAAGATCACCTATGAAGATGGGCAGATGGAATTGAACTTCGTCGATTCTTGCTGTTACCACATTGGTACGGGAATAACGACGTGCTGTGGCATAGGCACAGGAGTCCATAATTTTAATGATTTCGCCGCCGTGAATATTGCCGGCAACATTGGCCTGATGGGGCATCATGACCTCACTGATAACTATTTTACTGTCAGAAGATGCTTTTTGTTGCATAATACGCCTCCTTGGTAATGCTTTAGGGAAAAGAAAGGGGGTTTTTACTGGTTTATCCGGTTGCATTTATGAGTACAACAAGAATAATGTCTTTTGTATAATAATATTATATTACTTTTTTGCCGAGAGTAAAGTGAAGTTTATATAAGAATGTTATGTCATAATTTTCTCGCGTTTCGGATTTTTGAGTTCGCAACTTTTTTTCCATGATTAAGCCTCAAGGACATGGTATCATTTAAGCATGCAAAGGATAAATGATTAAATGAGTGTCATGAGATGAGGTGTTAGCATGAATTTGAAGAAAGCATTCCAGTACCAAAGATTGATTCACAACATTCAGTTAGAGATTGTTAATGACGCTATGGAGGAAGAGAAGTTTGAGGTGGTTGAGGAAAACCATAAGCGTTCCGAGCTTAATTTTTACTTTAATGATGCCAATAAGAGCTACACTGACCAGATTAAGTGCCGCAAGAGCAAGAATGTGCGGGGCTATGACTTCGGCAGCCTGCTCAAGGTGTACGAATATTTGACAGTCTGTCGCGTGCAGCTTGCCCAAGCCATTTCCAAGGTGAAGGACGAGATGCGCATTGGCGCCGAGGGCTTGAGCTACGATGCAGCGGTGCTAAAGGCCAGCGATTTGCGTGATTTAGTGGTGCAATGCCAGTGCTTAGGCCGCAAGGTGGAGGAAGAGTATAATAATACGGCTAGCCTGAACTTTACCCAAGGCACTGAGAAGGTGCAGGCCACTTATACGATTACTGTTACCCACCGTCCGGACAAGGACGTAGTAGCTAAGGCTCGCACTGCTTATGAGCAGCTGAAGGAGGAGGCCAATGATTTGAGCGATGCTATTGAAGCAGCGGCTTTAACTTGTAGGCTTCCCGAGGAGGCAGAGCCGGCCTTCCCTGTGACTGCGGATTTGGATTATGTGTATAAGCATTTGGAGGAATATAGTAAATAACTTTTAGCTTAATAGGGCGAACAATATTGTTAGCAGCTCGTTAGATGGTTAGGATTAATCAGATACTTGCTTTGTAAGCAATGCTATCTTTTGATGAAATCTTTTCGTCAGCTAAACGAGAAAAAAGGAGTAGGAAACGTCAACCTAGAGAGGTGGGGGATAAAGATCGCAACCCCATAAGGTCCAAGGTGGGCTGCTCTCAGGGCGATACTCGGTAAACCGCTAACAACAATAACCGCCAATAGCAAGCTGCGATAACACGCCAACACGTTTATCTTAGTCAGCTCTAGCGGCGCTAATGAATATGTAGTAGCCTTGTTAATATAAAGGGCGGC
>SFRS01000147.1 GCA_004562175.1 bacterium
AGGGTCTTGATGACAGTAGCCTGCTGGCCCTGAATTTTGATTTTCACTAACTTATCAGCCGTTGTGCCCACCCAATATTCATCGGGCTTATAAATATCGGCCTCTATGGCTACCACGTTGCCAAATTGAAAATAGTCGGCCTTAAAGAAGCTTTCTAATTCACGACCATTGTAGACGAATAAATCGCCGTTTTTGGTCAGGCCGCAGACCTTGTTATTAGGTGCAGGGTGAATTTCTTTAATGTATTTACGGGCTAGACGGGGGTCCCCCTCCCGGGTAATATAGTCCTCCTGGTTTTTAAAGCTCATGCCCTCGGTGGTGCCGATAAACATAAGGCCCTCAGAGTTTTCGGTAATAGTGCGAATGGTGTTGGAGGAGAGGCCATCCTTGTGCTGCCAAAAGGTGAATTTATCATCCTTGTAGAGGGCTAGACCGCTGTCATTGGTGCCGATATAGAGCTCTCCCTTTTGGGATACGTATAAATCGGCTACGCTGTAGATGCCGCTGGTTACCGGGAATTGGTAAAAGCTGGAGCCGTCGTAGCGGGTAAGGCCATTATAGGTGCCAATCCAGATGAAGCCATCCCTGGTCTGCACCACATCATTGGCAGCAGAGGAGTCTAGGCCATTGCTGTTATCATAGATGGTTTCCATATAGCCAAACTCATCCAAAGTGTGGCGCTGGGCAGCAGCAGCCACACCCGTGCTACCCTGCTGCAGGAGTAACATGAGTCCCAACATGGCTACCATCAGCCACTCGGATACTTTAGATCGTGCCTGTAAAAAATATTCCAGCATCTGTTTCATAACTCAACCTCATTTGCTTTCCCAAGCTGCTGGGCAGCTTTATATTAAAACAGAAAAACGACATTATAGATACCATCATTTTATCACAAAACATGCTAGCTAACAAAGATTATTTTCACCATTACTTATGTTTTTATCGGCTCTGCTGATAGTAAATCTGAACGTTTTTCAAGCTTTTGCCGAAAAATGTTCATTTTTTTACGTTTTTTTATTTACCTCAGCCCTCACATATGATAAAATTGACTTGCTGTAGTATTGGGAGTCTGTGTACTACGACAAATTTACGTTAGGGAGTAACAAAAATGGAGAACAAACTAGTTTATGTAGGCAAGACCAAGAATGTTTATGCTCTGGATAATGGCAACTACCTTTTAGAGTTCAAGGATGACTGCACCGGTAAGGACGGCGTTTTCGATCCCGGCGAAAACTCTGTAGGCTTGACCATTGAAGGCGTGGGTGATGTCAACCTGCGCATGTCCATGTATTTCTTTGAAAAAATCAACGCTGCCGGCATCAAGACCCACTATGTAAGTGCTGACTTGGCCAAAACCACCATGGAAGTATTGCCCGCCAAGGTTTTTGGCAAGGGTCTGGAGGTTATTTGCCGCCACAAGGCTGTGGGCAGCTTCTTCCGTCGCTATGGCCAATATATTGAAGAGGGCGCTGACCTGCCTGCTTATGTAGAAACCACCTTCAAGAACGACGAGCTGGGCGACCCCCTGGTTACCAAGGACGCACTGGTTATTTTGGGTGTGATGACCGAACAACAATATGAGGACATCAAGGAAATGACCCAAAAGATTACCCAAATCGTAGCTGATGACTTGAAGGAAAAGGGTCTCGTGCTCTATGACATTAAGTTTGAATATGGCTATGACGCTGATGGCAAGGTTATGCTCATCGATGAAATCGCTTCCGGTAACATGCGTGTTTACAAGGACGGCAAATATATCGACCCCATGACTCTGTCCAAGCTGTTCTTCGCACAAGTATAATTATTTACATATAAAATTAGGCACCAGCTTCACTATTGCTGGTGCCTTAATTTTTTACACTGTGAAGTGCTCGCATTGCTGCTGAACACTAATGACCTGCTCCTTACTTGCAGAAGATGGCTAAATAGCCGTTAACAAAGATGTAGAGTACGATGAGTGGCAGAATATAGGTGGCATAAAAACGAATCCATTTGGGGAAAGCCACACCGGTACCAGTATCGGCCTCGCGGATGAAATTATCCCAGCCCCAGCCATACCGACTGGTGCAGAAGGTCAGATACACAAGGCTGCCCAGGGGCAACAGATTGTTGCTAACCAGGAAGTCCTCCACATCCAAAATACAGCTCCCCTTGCCCATGGGCTGGATGTGACTCCAGACATTGAAGCCCAAAACGCAGGGCAGGGACAGCAAAATGATAGCCACGATATTATAGCGAATTACTTGCTTGCGCTCCCAACCCGTCAAATCGCAGATACAGGAGGTGATATTCTCAAATACTGCGATAACAGTGGACATGGCCGCAAAAAGCATGAAGAGGAAGAACAATGTGCCCCAAATTCGACCACCGCTCATGGCATTGAACACATTGGGCAGTGTTACAAAAAGCAGATTAGGACCACTACCAGGATTTACACCAAAGCTGAAGCAGGCCGGGAAAATAATAAGGCCGGAGATAATGGCCACGAAGGTGTCCAAAGCCATAATCCACATTGCCTCCCCAGTCAGACGCTGCTCCTTGCCAATATAGCTACCAAAAATAGCCAAGGAACCAATGCCCAAGCTCAGGGTGAAGAAGGCTTGGCCCATGGCTGCAAAGACTACCTCCCGCACACCATGCTCAAGCACCTTGTTAAAATCAGGGTACAAATAATATTTGAGACCCTCGCTGCTATTGGGCAGCAGCACTGAATTAGCCGCCAAAATCAGCATCAACAGCAAAAGACAGGTCATCATGGTTTTAGTGATGCGCTCCACGCCGGCCTTGACGCCCAAATAGCACACGCCAAAGCACAAAAGCACGATGATGACCATATTCAAGGCCATGGTCCAGGGATCACTCAACAGCGCGCCAAACACTTGGCCTACGCCCTTGGCATCCAAGCCCACGAAGCCTCCCACCGCCATCTTATAAAAGTAATACAGCATCCAGCCCGAGACGGTGGTATAAAACATCATTAAAATAATATTACCGGCAATGGCACCATACTTGTACCAATGCCATTTGCTGCCCTTGGGCTCCAACACATCAAAGGACTGGGCCGCGCTGCGCACGCTGGCACGCCCCACGGCGAATTCTGCCACCATGATGGGCAGGCCCAAAAGCAAAAGGAAGCATAAATAAATCAAAACAAAGGATGCACCGCCATATTGGCCGGTGATGAAGGGAAAACGCCACACATTACCCAAACCAATGGCGCACCCTGCAGAAATCAAAATAAAGCTAACACGTGAGGAAAAGCTCTCGCGCTCCAAAAAATAACCTCCCTAAGAAGCAAATATCCCCCTAATATTTCCTCATT
>SFRS01000148.1 GCA_004562175.1 bacterium
CGCAGCTCCATCCGCTTAGGTGCCAAGAAGGTTATCATTGCTTACCGTCGTCGTCAGGACGATATGACCGCTCTGCCTGAGGAAATCGAGGGCGCTATTGCCGAGGGTGCTGAGCTGTACGGCTTGAAGGCTCCCCATCATATTGAAGCTGATGAGAACGGCAAGGTTGCTGCCCTGTGGGTGGAGCCCCAAATCATCGGCCCCATCGACGCTTGGGGGCGCGCTCGTCCCATCCATGCGGATGTGGATTTACAGCGCATTCCCTGCGACATTATCGTGGTAGCCATTGGCCAAGGCATCATGCTGCGACCCTTTGAGGAAGCAGGCATTAAGATTAAGCGTGGCACCATCTCCGCATTGTCCAGCAGTGAGCTGGCCAACAACGAGGGCGTTTTCGCCGGTGGCGACTGCGTAACCGGCCCTGCTACCGTTATTCGTGCCATTGCCGCCGGCAAGGTAGCCGCAGCTAATATTGATGAATATTTAGGCTACGAGCACATTATTACCTGTGATGTAGAAATCCCCGACCCCTCCATTGACGACAAGCGTCCCTGCGGTCGTATCCAGCTCACGGAAAAAGAAGCTGGCGAGCGCAAGAAGACCTTCGCGCCCATGGAATGCGGCATGACAGTACAGGAGGCCTGCCAAGAGGCCGGTCGCTGCCTGCGCTGCGATAAATTTGGCTTTAGCACCTTGAAAGGAGGCAGAACCTTAAAATGGTAAACCTGACTATTGACGGCTTAAAAGTTTCCGTTCCCGAGGGCACTACAATTATGCAGGCCGCTGCCACCGTTGGTATTGATATTCCCCGTCTCTGCTTTTTAAAGGACATTAACGAAATCAGTGCCTGCAAGGTTTGCGTTGTAGAAATCCAAGGACAGAATCGTGTAGTCACCTCCTGTACCACCCCTGTACAGGAAGGACTTGTTGTCTATACTAATTCCCCCAAGGCTCGCAGTGTCCGTCGCACTAATGTGGAGCTAATCCTCTCCCAGCACGATTGCTTGTGTGCAACCTGTGTGCGCAGTGGTAACTGCAGCCTGCAAAAGCTGTCCAATGATTTGGGCATTTATGATATTCCCTTTGAGCGCGAGGTTGTGGACACTCCCTGGAACCAAAACTTCCCCCTGATTCGCGACTCCAAAAAGTGCATCAAGTGCATGCGCTGCGTGCAAATCTGCGACAAGGTGCAGGATTTGCATATTTGGGACGTACAAAACACTGGCTCCCGCACCACTGTGGACGTGGCCGGCAACATGAGCATTGAAGACTCCAAATGCAGCCTCTGCGGTCAGTGCATCACCCACTGCCCCGTTGGTGCTTTAAAGGAGCGTAATGATGTGCCCAAGATTTACGAGGCTTTGGCAGATTCCACCAAGGTAACTGCCGTCCAGGTTGCTCCCGCAGTGCGTACTGCTTGGGCTGAAGCCTTCAATATGCCTGAGGAAATGGCCACCGAGGGACGCATGGCTGCCGCCCTGCGCCGCGTCGGCTTCGATTATGTTTTCGACACCAGCTTCGCTGCGGACGTAACCATTATGGAGGAGGCTAACGAGCTCCTAGAGCGCCTGCAAAATCCCGATGGCTACCGTTGGCCCATGTTCACCTCCTGCTGCCCCGGCTGGGTCAGCTATGTGACTAAAAAATACCCCTCCTACGTGGAGAATCTTTCCACCACCAAATCTCCTCAACAGATTTTTGGTGCCCTCTTGAAATCCTATTTCGCAGAAAAGAAAGGCTTAAAGCCCAAGGAAATCTGCTCCATTTCCATCATGCCCTGCGTTTCCAAGAAACGCGAAGCTGCCCTGCTTTCCATGCGCAGCAGCGGCACCCACGATATTGACATCGTTTTGACGACCCGTGAGTTTGTACGCCTACTTAAGGCAGAGCACATTAACCCCGCTACCCTGCCTGAGGAAGAATTCGATAATCCCTTGGGTAAGAGCACCGGCGCCGGCGTTATCTTTGGCGTTACCGGCGGTGTTATGGAAGCAGCTCTGCGTACTGCTTACTTTGCCATGACCGGCACGGAAGCACCGGCAGACGCCTTTGTAGACGTGCGCGGCGAAAAGGGCCGCAAGGTGCGCGAGTTCACCATCGCTGGCAAGACCCTGCGTACCTGCACCGTCAGCGGCCTTGGTAATGCTGGCCGCCTCATCGAGGATTTGCAGGCCGGCAAGGTGCATTATGACTTCGTAGAAGTCATGGCCTGCCCCGGCGGCTGCGTGGGCGGCGGCGGCCAGCCCATTCATGACGGCCAAGAGCGTGCCGGCATGCTGGGCAAGAAGCTGTACAAGCTGGATGACGAGCGCAAGCTCCGTCAATCCCACAACAACCCCGACGTGGTAACCCTTTATAGCGAATACCTTGAGAAGCCCCTGAGCGAGCGTGCTGAACGCCTCCTCCACTCCAACCATGTCAAAGAGAAGAATTATCTCGTATAATTTAACATAATAAACAACAAACCCCTAAAGTTAGGTGAAAACCTTACTTTAGGGGTTATTCTTTATTAAACTTAGTAAATTAGTACATCAGTAAGTCTGCATGGCACATTAGCAATCAGCCGTTCGCGACGAATTTTTAGTGCAAAGCTTTTTATAGAAATGCCACGAACGTAGCATAGTTATGCAGGAAACAGTCCTAGCAGGGGTACGCGAATTTCGTGGGGTTCAATTGGCCTCTGCGGGGTACTATTTGTCTCGCAGAACAATTTACTTTTTCGAACCCTTGAGGCCATTGTACCAAGCCACTCATTCGCTAAAATTCGTAGCTCGCTTGCTGATTTGCTAATGTGCCATTTTACTTATCTACATAAATCCACAGGCACCAATGTGTTAGCCTATTAGCGCGGCTGATTACTAATGGGGCAATTTTATCCTTTACATAAATCCACAGGCACTAACGCTCTCAAACCATTGCTGCATGCGAATTCGTCCGCCTGCACGCGGAACACATCAGCCAACAGCTTTGAGGTCACTATCTCCTTCGGCTCACCGCAGGTCACAAGATGCCCTGCTTTGATCACCGCCACATAATCTGCGTACTGAATCGCATGATTGAGCTCGTGGATGACCATCACCACCGTGAGCCCCAGCTCACGATTCAGCTTCACCAAAAGCTGCATCACCTCTAGCTGATGGCAAATATCAAGATAAGTCGTAGGCTCATCCAAAAGCAGCACCTGGGGACGCTGCGCCAGGGCCATGGCAATCCAGGCCCTTTGCCTTTCGCCACCACTCAAGGTGTGCAAAAGGCGGTGCCGCATGCCACTCATATTGGTCTGCTCCAAGGCCCACTCCACATGCTTGGCATCATCCTTGT
>SFRS01000149.1 GCA_004562175.1 bacterium
ATTTTATTGAGCATTTCCGGTGATATGGCCAAGGGAAGCTGTCGCAGCATTCCGGCCCTGAATTTATATGAGGCCATCGCTGCAGAAGCCGACATTTTGACCCAATTTGGCGGACACCACCAAGCAGCCGGTTTGACCCTGCCGACGGCCAAGGTGGAGGAATTTCGTCGTCGCTTTAAAGAATATGTACGTAAGGCCCTGCGCCCAGAGGATTATCAGCCTCACCAAATTGTGGACTGCGTCATTGGGGACAAGGGTGAAATAACTCTGCAGGATTTACAGGAGCTGCAGCTTTTGGAGCCCTGTGGCTGCGCAAATATGCCGCCGGTATTCGCCTTTCGCCATGCCCTTTTGCATAACGCCAAGGCCATGGGGCGGGAGCAAAATCATCTCCAATTCCTTTTGGACAAGGGGGATTTTTCCTATCGCTGCATCATGTGGAATAATGCCCAGCTTTTGCATTTCATGTACGACAGCATGATCGCGGATGTGGCCTTCCAGCCCAAAATCAACGTGTGGCGTGAAGAAACCTCCGTGCAGCTACACGCTATGAGCGTGCGCCAAGAGCTAAATATGGGTGATTTTCGTACCCATGTAGCTAATAAATACCAGCTACTCACTGCTCTGGTCCGTACCTTTAATAGCCTGCTGGTTTTTGTCAATGACCTGCAGCATGCGCCAAAGGAGCTACAAGCACCACAGCTTGCACCCTATATTCATTTGCATAGCTATGCTGAGCTCATGGAAAAGGATGCTTGGAGCGAAGCCAATGTGGTCTTTTTGGATTTTCCCCAGGAGCCCTTGGCTGCCATGGTCAAGAAGCTGCGTAAAGGTGGCACTAAAACCCTGTTTTTGCTGTATAAGCAGCAGGAGCAGAATATGCTTGCAGAGCAGCTACCCTTGCTGTACCCGCAGCGTGAGGAAATGGCCGCAGCCTACAAGCTGGTCATGGAGCAGCTCCAAAGAAAGCCGGAGCTGGCTTTAGAGCAGCTGCTTGCAGAAAATCAGCAGCTGCTTAGCGAAAATGCTATAAAAATTATGGCAGAGCTTGGTTTTGTGAGCCTAAATAATGGTATAATAAAAAGAAATATTATTAAACGCTGTCAGCTGGAGGATTCCCCCCTTTTTGTCAAGCTTCAAGAGCGGCGGCGTTGCTTTGAGAATATCTATAAAGAAAATCTGCGTCTGAGCCAATACGATTTGCTGCGCGGCTGACGCTGAGGATGGGAGTGGGGATAGGATGCCCTCAACAGAAAATATTAGTAATGCAGACGAGCTATTCGTCAAAATAGAATCATATTTAAACCCTGAGCAGGTTGCGTATGTGCGCAAGGCCTATGATTTGGCTTCGGAGGCGCATAAGACGCAAGTGCGTAAATCCGGCGAGCCCTATATTATTCACCCTATTGGTGTAGTGGGCATTTTGGCTAGCCTGCAAATGGATGACAAGACCTTGGCGGCAGCCTTTCTCCATGATGTTGTTGAGGATACTGATTATACCTTGGACGATATCAAGGAGCGCTTTGGCGTGGTAGTGGCCAATCTAGTGGATGGCGTGACCAAGCTGGGCAAAATTGAATATATTTCCAAGGAAGATAGACAGATTGAAAACTATCGTAAAATGTTCCTCGCCATGGCTAGGGATATTCGCGTAGTTTTGATTAAGTTGGCGGATAGATTGCACAATATGCGCACCATGAAATTCATGCCCGTGCACAAGCAGCAGTCTATTTCCCGTGAGACATTGGAGATTTATGCTCCCTTGGCTCACAGGCTTGGTATTTATGCCATCAAATGGGAATTAGAGGATTTGGCCTTCCGTTATATGGAGCCGGACGTATACTATGATTTGATGGAGCAGGTAAAAACCAAACGCCGTGAGCGTGAGGCCATGGTCAATGAGGCCATGGAAACGCTGAAGAATGCAGTGGAAAAGGCTGGTATTCGCTGTGAAATCCAAGGCCGTCCGAAAAACTTCTACAGCATTCACAAAAAGATGCTCCGTGACCATAAGCAGCTCAGTGAAATCTATGATTTGCTGGCCATTCGCGTGTTGGTGGACACGGTCAAGGATTGCTATGGTACCTTGGGCATTGTGCACAGCATGTGGCGTCCCATTCCGGGTCGCTTCAAGGACTACGTAGCTGTGCCCAAATCCAATATGTACCAATCCCTGCATACCACGGTTTTGAGCTCCGGCGGCCAACCCTTGGAAATTCAAATCCGTACCTTTGAGATGCATCGTATCAGTGAATATGGTATCGCGGCCCACTGGCGCTATAAGGAAAGTGGCGGCAGCAAGCCTGCCAGCGGCACTGACAAGAGCTTTGATGCCAAGCTGAGCTGGCTGCGCCAGCTGTTAGAATGGCATAACGATATGAATGATTCCCGTGATTTTGTGAACACGGTGAAGATGGATATTTTTGCGGACGAGGTCTTTGTTTTCACTCCCCGTGGTGATGTCATCGACCTGCCGGTAGGCTCCGTGCCCATCGACTTTGCTTATCGCATCCACACCGATGTTGGTAATCGTTGCGTAGGTGCCAAGGTCAATGGTCGCATCGTGCCCTTGGATTACCAGCTGAAGAACGGTGATATCGTGGAGGTCATTACCTCCAAGCAGTCCAACGGTCCCAGCCGTGACTGGATTAACATCGTCGGCTCCAGCGACACCCGCAACAAGATCAAGAACTGGTTCAAGAAGGAGCGTCGCGAGGAGAATATCGTCAAGGGTCGCGAAATGCTGGAGCGTGAGGTGAAGCGCCTTGGCTATGAAATCAAGGTGCTGGTAACTCCTGAAAAGCTGAAGGCTGTGGGCAACAAGCTGCGCATTGACACCGATGAAAATCTCTTGGCTACCTTGGGCTATGGCGGCGTCACCTTGAACACCGTCATGAGCAAGCTGGTGGAGCTCTACAAAAAGGAGCAAAAGCTGGAGACCACCAAGGATTTGGCCCAGGTTCTCGCCGAGCTGAAGCCACGCAAATCCAAGGCTAAGGCTAGTCATGGCATCCTCGTCAAGGGTGAGGAGGGTATCATGGTCAAGCTGGCGCGCTGCTGCAACCCCATTCCCGGTGACCCGGTGGTGGGCTATATTACCCGTGGCAGTGGTGTTTCCGTTCATCGTGCGGACTGCCCCAACGTGCTCAGCAACAATCCGGAGGAGCAAAGCCGTCTCATCGAGGTTTCTTGGGATGTGGGTATAGACGATGTTTACAAGGTAAACATCATGATTACCTCTCAGGATAGACCGGGTATGATGAGCGACATTATGAATATTACCAGTGAGG
>SFRS01000150.1 GCA_004562175.1 bacterium
CACAGAATAAAGGAGTGACACCATGATCTACTTCAAAGCGAATAACACCGAATACCCGGCGTCGATTGCCGGGAAAGTCACCGATCGGGACTGGGGCGGGCGCGAGAGCCGCGCCGTCATCATCGCCAAGAACGCGGTCCCGGACCCGCTGGCGCTGTTCTGCGACGGCGCAGTCTGGGGCATGATTCACCGCTACACCACGACCGTCCCTGTGCTGGACGCAGAGGGCAATCTGATTGCTGAAGCTGACACCAACTTAACTCCCGAGCTGTTTGCTAAGCTCAATGATGCCAAGATTGAGGAAATCAGCCTCTATTCCACCGAGGATATGAATGGTGAGGATGCCGAAAAGGTACGCATCAATATTAGCGATGAATTCGCCCACAAGGTGCTGAAGGAAGCTATGATGCACAACTTTGCCAACAAAGAGGTTGCAGACAACATCGTGAATGCTGCAGGCGAGGTGCTGGCCGCAGCTGGCTCCACCATGACCGAAGAGACCATCGACGCTATTTTGGCTGATGGCACTGTGAAGGAAATGCGCATTCGCAACAATGATATTGCCGGCATTGAGGTTGAGGCTATCGTTGAAGGCAAAAAAGAGAAAACAGTTATTGAAACCCTGTTTGACCGCATCATCGGTCGTAACCTGGCTGAAGATATCGAAGATGAGAATGGCAATGTAATTTTCCATATCAACGATTATGTTACCGAAGACATTGCTAACCGCATCTGCGAGCTGCGCACTAAGGTTAAGGTTCGCAGCGTACTGACCTGTAAGGCTAAATACGGCGTATGCCGCAAGTGCTATGGTCGCAACCTGGCCACCGGCAGAAACGTGGATGTTGGTGAAGCAGTGGGTACCATTTCTGCTCAATCCATTGGCGAGCCCGGTACCCAGCTGACCATGCGTACCTTCCACACCGGCGGTGTTGCAGGTGCTGACGATATCACCCAAGGTTTGCCCCGTGTTGAGGAATTGTTCGAAGCACGCAAACCGAAGCATCCCGGCCTGTTGACCGAGAATGCAGGTACTGTTCATATCATCGAAGAGAATGGTAGCCGCAAGGTTGTTGTGACCGGTGAGGATGGTCTGGGTCAAGAATACCAGATTCCCTATGGTGCTAAGCTGGCCGTTTCCGAGGGCGAAGAAATCGCCAAGGGCGATCGCCTCACTGAAGGCTCCCTGAATCCCCATGATGTATTGCGCATTAGTGGCGTGAAGGCAACCCAACACTATCTGGTTTCCCAAGTAGTTGGTGTTTATAAGTCTCAGGGCGTAGATATCAACAGTAAGCATATCGAGGTAATGGTACGTCAAATGATGCGCAAGGTACGCATCGATGAATCCGGTGACACCACCATGCTGCCGGGTGAATATGTGGATGTGGCAGAATTTGAAGAGCAGAATACTGCTATGATCGAGGCTGGCAAGGAGCCTGCTGAAGGTCATCCCATCCTCTTGGGTATCACCAAGGCTTCCTTGGCTACCGATTCCTTCCTGTCCGCTGCTTCCTTCCAGGAGACCACCCGCGTGCTCACCGATGCTGCTATTAAGGGCAAGGTTGACCCGCTCTTGGGCCTCAAGGAAAACGTTATCATCGGCAAGCTGATTCCTGCTGGTACCGGCATGGGCCGTTATCGTGACATTAAAGTTAAATATAATGTTATGCAAGAGGAAGAAAAGCCTGCTGAGCAAGCTGTAGAAACTGCAGCTGAAGCTCCGGCTCAGGAATAATTACCTGTAATTGCCTAACTAAGCGCTCCATGGCTTCCGCTTTGGAGCGCTTTTCTTTATCAACGGGCCGGCGTTTTGAAGGAGAGAATTATGCATTTTACATTTTGCCCCCACTGTGGTGCGAAGCTTGGCAGCGTGCCCTTTGGTGATGATGGCCGTGTGCCTTGGTGCAAGGCCTGCCACAAGCCGTTTTTTGATATTTTTCCTGTAGTTGCCATTACTATGGTGGTCAACGAGGCCGAGGAAGTGGCGCTTTTAAAGCCAAAGTATATGTCCGAGCAATATTATAATTTTGTCTCCGGCTACGTGCAGCCAGGAGAAGAGGCCGAGCTCTGTGCTGCTCGCGAGGTGCAGGAGGAGATTGGCGTGCAGGCTAGGGATGTGCATTTTGTGTGCAGCCACTGGGAAAGCGAGCAGCAGATGCTGCTTTTGGGATTTGTCGCAAGAGCTAACAAGGGAGATTTCAAGTTGTCTGAGGAAATCAATGACGCAGTGTGGGCTCCGGTAGAGCAGGCGCTAGGTATGGTTTATCCCGAGGGTAATATTACCCACACCATGTTGGCCAAGTATTTAGAGCTGTGAGGGCAGCTGCTACAGGTAATTGAGGAGAAGATTTGATGCTGATAAAGAAATACAATGCTCCCTGCCGGGTGGATTACGTGCCCTCGCCCTATGAGCCCGATGAGGACGGAGTCATGGATGTGGGCTACAAAAACGGTGTCTTGAGTGATGGGCGTCCCTTTCGTCTGGAATGCTGGCGTATGGATGAAATGCTCATGCTGACGGTGCTCTTTTCTAACGAGGGCTTGGGCGCTTATAGTCGCGCCGACATGCCTTTGCTTTTGGAGGGCGAAGAAATTTTGCGCTTTGTGGGCACGGGAAAGCCTCGCTTGCAGGCTACCCAAACCACCGATGATGTGGGACACAGCATGTGGGCCATTAATTTGATGCTGGCCAATGGGCAGGGCACCTATGCGGAGCTGTTAATGCAGCTCAATAGCTATAGATTATAAAACATTTAGAATGGTTTCGGGTAACGAAACGTTACTCGAAACAAATATTCTCTTAAAAAAGCGGAGCGGCGCATGCCGCTCCGCTTTTTTCTATGCTTTGACTCTGTGAATTCAGTTTAAATTGGCATGACTTAGGATATTTTTCTGTGATTTGATGTGTTCAGTAAAATTTCAGCTTCTAGTGTTATACTATCAAATGGTATAATATTAGTGGAGGAATGTATTATGAAAATTCTCTTAGCTGAAGATGATTTAAATTTGGGCAAGCTCATGAGCATGCTTTTGAAAAAACAGAATATCATCACCACCTGGGTGCAGGATGGTGAGGAAGCATATAATAAGGTCTACTCCGACGGCTATGATGTACTGGTGCTGGATTGGATGATGCCCAAGCTCAGCGGGGTGGAGCTGTGCGCCCGGCTGCGGGATGAGGAATACCAGGGCAAAATCATGCTGCTCACAGCCAAGGACACGGTAGCGGACAAGGTTATGGGACTCAACGCAGGGGCGGATGATTATTTAGTAAAGCCCTTTGCC
>SFRS01000151.1 GCA_004562175.1 bacterium
GCTGGCGTCAACCTCAGCATCGGTCAAGGTTCTATCCGCAGCCTGATAGGTCAAATTGAAGGCCATGGACTTGCAGCCGGCAGCAACCTGCTTGCCGGTATAAATATCGAACACACGCACGCTGCGCAGCAGCTCGCCGGCATGAGCGCGGATTACGCCTTCGATTTCTTCATTGGTTACTTCGCTAGGAACAACAACAGCAATATCGCGGCTCATAGCGGGATATTTGGGCAGATGTTGGTACTTGGGCACGCGGGTTGCGCTAGCAACCAGGGGCTGTACCTCCATTTCCAGCACGTAGGTGGTTTGGTCCAGCTCAAAGTTTTCTTGAGCCACAGGATGCACCTCGCCAAAGGAGCCAATAACCTTGCCATTGACAAGAATATCGCAGCTCTTACCGGGATGCAGATAGGGTGCGCTAGAGCGAACCAAGCTGTAATCAGTTACCTGCATGGCCTCCATGAGACCTTCCACAATACCCTTCAGGTCATAGAAATCCACATTTTCCTTGGTGTCGCACCAGTTCAGAGCCTTGCGATGACCGCTTAAAACTGCAGCAAGCATGGGACGCTCCTCCGGGTCCTCGGTCAAGGGCAGTGCCTTGGGCAGGAAGATACGGCCTACCTCGAACATGGCTACGCTGTCGTTATGGTTGCGCAGGTTGAAGGAAGCAGTTTGCAAAGCGCTGGGAATCATGGTGGTGCGCATTACGGAGAAGGCATCGGTAATGGGGTTCAAAAGCTCGATGCAGCTGCGACGGCTGTCCTCCGCAGGCAGCAGCATTTTATCAAAGGCAGTGGCCTTAATGAAGCTATAGGTCATCATTTCGTTGAGACCTGCAGCGGTCATATAATCTTGGATAGCATCCTTTACATCGTCCAGCACGGATTGGTGACCTTGGGTAATGGTCAGCTCCGGCTGATGGCTTTCGATATACCGTGCATGCGAGCAATTTCTTCGCTGATATCCGCATCACATTCAATATCGCGGCGCCAGCTGGGAGCGGTTACGATGAGCTCCTCGCCCTTTTCCTCCACGCCAAAGCCTAATTTTGCCAAAATGGAGATAATTTCCTCGCGGCTGATGACAAAGCCAATGCGGCCATTGATTTTGTCCGGAGTGGTGGTGATTACAGCAGGCTTAACCTCCTCCGGATATGCCTCGACGATACCGGCGAAGGTTTCGCAGGCGCCCATGCCTTCCAAAAGGTTAGCGGCACGGTTCAGAGCGTTATGGGTCAGGATGGTGTCCACACCGCGCTCGAAGCGACCGCTAGCCTCGCTGCGCAGGCCCAGAGCACGGCTAGTGCGGCGAATGCTGGGGCCGTGGAAGGAAGCGGCTTCCAAAATAACGTTCTTAGTTTCACCGGTAACCTCGGTTAAGAGACCGCCCATAACGCCGCCTAAGCCAGCAGCCTTTTCGGCGTCACCGATGGTGATCATAGAGGGGTTCAAAATGCGCTCCTTGTCGTCCAAGGTAATGAGCTTTTCGCCCTCCTCAGCGCGGCGCACAATTAAGGTGCGACCGGCAACCTTGTCCGCATCATAAGCATGCATGGGCTGGCCCAGCTCCAGCATTACATAGTTGGTTACGTCAACTACGTTGCTGATGGGGCGCACGCCACAGGCGCGCAGGCGGCGCTGCATCCATTCCGGGGACTCGGCAATCTTAATATCCTTCAGCACGCGAGTAGCAAAGCGGGGGCACAGCTCCGGTGCGTCAATTTTAATGCTTACATAATCGCTAGCCTTACCTGCAGCAGCTTCCTTGACATCCATAGCAGGCATTTTCAAGGGGCAGCCGGTGATGGCGCTGATTTCACGAGCCAGACCGATAATGCTGAAACAGTCGGCGCGATTGCTGGTCAAATCGATATCGATAACGGTGTCGTTAAGTCCCAGCACCTCTTTTACGTCCACGCCAATGGGAGTATCCGGGGGCAGGATGAAGATGCCATTACGTTGCTCCGGCAGCAGCACCTTGTTATCAATGCCCAATTCATCAGCACTGCAGAGCATACCAAAGGAGTCCAAACCACGCATCTTGGCCTTTTTCAGCTTCAGTCCCTCCGGATTGCGACCGCTGGGCGGCAGCACGCTGCCCACTACGGCCACGGGAACGATATCATATTGGTGTACGTTTTGGGCGCCAGTCAAAATTTGCACAGGCTCGCCGCCCTGACCATAATCCATCATGCACACCCACAAATGGTCAGAATTGGGGTGACGGGAAATTTCCATGACCTTGCCGGTAACAACGCCCTCCAGGCCCTGTCCCAGCTTAGTTACAGTGTCTACCTCTAAGCCAACGCGGGTAATCTTGTCGCACAGCTCTTCGGTAGAGATGTTAATATCTACATATTGCTTTAACCATTCTAAAGATGCTAACATGTTGCTCCTCCTTATTTGAACTGATTGATGAAGCGTTGGTCATTTTCAAAGAACAAACGCAGGTCGTCAATACCGTATTTCAGCATCGCAATGCGCTCTACGCCCAGACCGAAGGCAAAGCCGGTCATCTTGTCAGGGTCATAGCCGCTCATGCGCAAAACATTGGGATGAACTACGCCAGCGCCCAAAATCTCCAGCCAGCCGCTGTCCTTGCACACATGGCAGCCGCCCTTGCCTTGGCAAATGGGGCAGGAAACGTCCACCTCTACAGAGGGCTCCGTGAAGGGGAAATAAGAGGGACGCAGGCGTACCTTAACGTCATTACCAAACATTTGCTTGCAGAAGAGCTCCAGAGTGCCCTTTAAATCGGCCAAGCTGATGTTTTTATCAACTACCAGACCCTCCACCTGATGGAACATAGGAGAGTGAGTAGCGTCATAGTCGCAGCGATATACGGTGCCCGGGCAAATCATGCGGATAGGAGTATTGGGCTCCATGCTTTCCAGAGTGCGGGCTTGCACGCCGGAGGTTTGGGTACGCAGCAGGTAGTTTTCCGTAATATAGAAGGAATCCTGCATATCCAGCGCAGGATGGTCCGGCGGCAGGTTCAGCGCGGTGAAGTTGTGGTAAACATCCTCGATTTCGGGACCGTCGCACACGTCAAAGCCCATGCGCATGAAAATCTTCTTGATTTCCCGCAGGGTCAGGGTAACGGGATGGAGATGACCTTGGGCAGACTTACGGCCGGGCAGGGTAATATCCACCTTCTCGTTGGCCAGCTTATCAGCCAGTGCCTTCTTCTCTAAAACAGCAGTCTTGTCAGTGATTTCCTTTTCCAAAAGGCTCTTAATCTCGTTGACGATTTGGCCAATTTTCGGACGCTCTTCAGCGGGCAGCTTACCCATGCCGCGCAAAACCTCGGTCATGGGACCCTTTTTGCCCAAATATTTAACGCGCAGATTTTTCAGCGCGTCCAAAGAGTCCACTGCTGCCAATTCGCCCAGTGCTTGCTCTTTTAAAGCTTGCAGTTGTTCATTCATTGTAGCTTCCATGTTTGCCTCCTAAAGCTTTATAGTGGGAAATAATTGCAAATTGAACATATAAAAACGCCCCTGCGCTTTTCACAGGGGCGACAAAAATCGCGGTACCACCCTTATTTGTACTTCATTCACAGCTTTAACGCAGCTTCTGCGCTCGTCCTACACAAGTGCGACTGCTTGACCAAGCTAGCCACATTCTTCAGGCGGGACACTCCCAAGGGAACTTCGGAAACTGCGTCTGTGCGAAGCTTGCAGCCGGTGACTTCGCTCTCTGAAACATTTACAGAGCCCTACTTTCTTGCTCATCGTGTACTCAGGGGAATATTCAATTTAAGGCATATTATAGCACAAAACAGAAAGAGAGTAAAGAGTAATGGCAGCTATTTCTATCCTCAGTCGGCTCATAAGTTTCGCAAAACCTGCCAACAAACTACCCCACGCCGACACGCCTCCCTGCTCGCATTTGTGCGTCGCTATGCTCCTTCAAATGCGGCGACTCGGCAGCCAGGCCTGCGTCCTGTTCGTAAGATATGCTCATAGGTTAAAAAAATAGACCATGTCTTAGGACATGGTCTATTTTTTTAACCGGCAGCTATCTATCCTCCCAGGCCGCTTCCAGCCAAGTACTTTCGACGTATAAGGGCTTAACTACTGTGTTCGGGATGGGAACAGGTGG
>SFRS01000152.1 GCA_004562175.1 bacterium
AGCCTACCTCTGTCATTATGGCTGTCGGAGATGTAGGCATTAAGGCCAATGTTAATATTGTTGACAGCAAAATCGTTACGGACAATAATTTCCTGAATTCCAGCTCGGACGCTGTGGCCGGTGTTTCTGCTGCTGTGGCAGTAGAAGTGATGGATAATACTTCCGAGATTAATATGGAGGCCTCTAGCGAGAATAATATTACTGCGGGTGGTTCGGTTGCTATGCAGGCGACTACGGAGCAGCGTTATAATCGTCCCCAGCAGCTGGTGCAGGATTTGCTGGCAGCCTTTGCCGGTACCAAGCAGTATTGGACTAGCTGGCAATCTCAGGCCGATTTGAACAAAAAGTTCCAAAATCTGCAGAATATTATTGTAGATATAATCACCATGCTTTCGGAGGACCCTGAACAGAACTTTGTAGAAAGTCCTCGCTTTGTGGCTAAGGCCAAGGCTGGCATCGATGCGGTAACTTCCTTGACCGGCACTGAAGGCATTAAAAAAGCCTTGGAAGCCTTTCTTGATGTGTCCAATTATGTGAATATGCACGTTTCGGCCAGCACGAATGCCAAGGAGAACAAGGACACTACAGCCATGGTGAGCGGCGCTGTGGGTGTGCAGAAGCTGAGCAACACGGCCAATATTAATCTAGGTGCCAATACAAAAATCGTTGCCGGTAATGCAGCTGACGTGAATATCAATGCCAATGCGGTGGAAAGCAATGTGCTTTTGGCAGGCAAGATGGCCTTTGTCCCTGATTTTACCAGCGTTTCCGGTGGGCAATATGGCTTGGGTGGCACTGTGGGCGTGCAAAATGCTTATACCAACAGTAAAGTGCAGGTGATGAATGGGGTAAAAATCGATGCCGGTTCCATTAACATCAGCTCGATCAATGATGTTTTGAATCTGGGCATTGTTTTTGGCGGCTCGGAAACCAGTAAGCTTGGCATCACGGGCATGGTGTCCTATATGGGCGGTGCTTCTAGCTCTGAAACCTTAATTGATGATGATATCGATTTCACAGCGCGCAAAAAGGTGGAGCATGCTCCCACGGAGGAGGACCCAAGTGTCTCCGAGGACAGGGTAACCTCCAGCGGTGCTGTGCAAATCAGCTCGCAAAATAAAACCAATGTCATTAATTTGGTCGGTGATTGGAATGCTGCCGAGGCCAGCTCCGTGGGCGCCAGTGTGGGCGTGATTTCCTATGATGTGCGTAGCTTGGCCGAAATTACGAATCAGGAGCTCAATGCCGATGGTAGCTCTGCGGAAACTAGTGGAGCAAGTGGTACGGCGGAGCAAAAGGGCAGCATCAGTGCCAATGGCATTGCTGTGAACGCGCTGACAGATGGCATTATCAATAACTTCACCGTCGCCGGTGTCAATAGCAGCAAATCCCAAAATGCCAATGCGGCAGCTGGTGGCGTCAACGTGGCTGCCGCTGGTGGGCAGGCAGCCGATGGCGTGCAAAATGCCCAAATCAATGGTGGCGCTGCCGGTGGGCAGGATGCCATCGTCAAAATTAACGCCGTGGGCAGCACCTCCTGGAACTATGTGGTGGACGAAATGAAAGCCACGCTGGACAATGTAAAGATTACGCTTACGCCTGCAGAAATAGGAACGGGCGTGACCTCTGCGGAACTCATCAATGACAAATCAGGCTTTGTGAAGGTGGAGGCCGAGGATGCTTCCTATATTGGTGCTTATAGTGGTGCCATGGCTTTGACAAAGCTGGGGAATAATAATCACACCGCTTTCCAAAGTGCTTTGGCAGGAGCTGTGGCTGTCAACGATTTGCAGAAGAACACAACTGCAACACTTGAGAATAGCAGTATCGAGAGAGAGTCCACTGCCGCTGTGGCGATGGATGTGCTGAACTACGCTCATAATAGTGGTGCTCAGGTGGCAGCAGGTCTGTCCTTAGGCTTGGATGTGGGCACACGTCGTGGAGGAGTGGCCGTCAATGTGGCAGGCAGCGGCTCTGCCAATTATGTGGACAGCACTGTGCTGGCCAATATGCAGGATAATACCGTAGCTGGTGGAAGCACTACTGTCAATAATGCGGCCTATGACAAGGATGTGCAGGTGGCAGGGGGCGTGACAGTGGAAACCACCACTGCGACTGCCAGCGCAGGGGCTGCTGTGGCACTCAATGCCGTGACCAACAAGATTCAGGCAGCAATGCAGAACAACATCGTTGGCACGGCTGCGCAAAAAGCCACGGCAGTGCATAATCTAGCTGCAGCAAATTTAACCCAGGTGGGAACAGCTGTATCCGTGGGCGTGGCCACAGGAGATAAGTCCTATGCTACCTTGAATGCGGCAGTAGCCACGAATACTATTAACAATTCTGTGGAGACCGTTATTGACGGAGGCTCCATTTATGCTGACAAGTTGAGCGATGAGGCCACAGATGGAGTGCTTTCCTTGGATACGGCAGCCAATAAGTATGTGCAGGAGCTGAATCAGGCTCGCGAAAATGCTGTTGTGGTTGATGCTGCGGGTAATTTTGTCCAAGAGGGAGTTGTCTTGGAGCGTGCCTTTGCCGTTCATGCAAATGGACAGAAGGTGTACAAGGTCTATGCTATGGACGAAGCTGGTGACTATGTTGATGAAGCCGGTCACAAGCTCATCTGCACCGTGCTCACCGATGCCGAAGGCAATACTACTGGTTTGGAATATAGGGATGAGCAGAATAATCTTGTAGACATCAACGATGTGCAATATCTTGCTCCTAGCTCTGCTGGTGGAGCTGGCACGCCTGTTGATATTAACGCTTTAAAAATAGAAAACAAGCATTACTTTGATTTGGATGGCAGTGGCGCGCTGACAGAGGCCAATGGTGTCTATGGCTCCGATTTTACTGCTGCAATTGTTGAAAATGAAGAGCAGGCTAGCTATAGCAACTCCGAGCTTACGCTCACCAATCAAGGCAGCACGATTGTGGGTGTGGCCTTGGGCTTGGGCGTGAAGGCCGGAAATAACGGCCTGGCCCAGGGTGCAGGTGCTGCAGCTGTCAATACCAATACCATTACTAATACTTTCCAAGCCAATGTTAAGAACGCAACCATTGCAACCGGAGCTAGCAGCTATGAGAGCAGTGGCAGCCTCCAGGAAGCAGCCCTAAAAGTGGAAGCAGCCAGCGCTACCAGTATGGTGAGCGTGGCTGCGGGCGTGAGCGTCACCGCAGGCGGGCAGGACAAGGTGAGCTTGGCCTTGGCAGGCTCCGGTGCTGTGCAAAA
>SFRS01000153.1 GCA_004562175.1 bacterium
AAAATGCCGCAGAAAAAGCGCTGGGACAAGCTCTTAGTGAACAAATTGACTACCTTGGTAGCTTGGAGAAAAATGGGCAGGAGTGGCGTGCTCTCTATACCGAGCTGGATGTTTTAGATAAAGCTGGGAAGGCTCACGCCTTAAAGCAATTGAATCCTTCCGTATATAACAGTGCTGCTCAGGCTACCTTGGCAACCCACAGCATGCTGAACAACCTTATGAGCACTGGTATGGGCAGCTTTAGTTATCATGAACGTCCGGAAGCAAGAACTGGCGGGGGCAGGGGACCCGTGAGCGACTCTGCTGACGCAAAGAGTGGTGCAGGTTGCGTTGTGGCGGCAGATGCGGGGGCTGGCGTAGCATATACTACGCCCAAACACAACCAATGGCGCAATATTGTCATTCCCTTCTCCAGCTACACTGACCAACACAATGGTGCGGACGCATATAGCAATCACAACAGTGGCATGCTGGGGGCCATGGAGCGAACCTTGGACAACGGACTCACCATGGGTTATCACGCAGCGCTGAATCATCAATCCACCTCCGGCAATGGTGCTACTATTAAAGGTGAAGGTTTATATATGGGCGCGCACGCAAGCTACGCACCTGCCGACTGGCAGGGCTGGGAAGCCTTTGCTAGCGCCCGTGTGGGTGTGGAGCAGCTGCGTAGCCACAGAAACGTTTCCATTGGTGGTTACACTGGTAAGGCGGACGCCGATTGGACGGGCTACAGCGGCAACCTGCGCTTAGGCGGAGCATTGGCCAAGGCGCACGGAGATGCCAAGAGCGGACCCTTTGCAGCCCTTGATTACAGCTTTGCCCATCGTCCCTCTGTAAATGAAAAAGGCGGTGCTATGAGCACCGCACTGGAAAGTACAACCTATGATAGTCTACGCACCCAGCTAGGCTATCGTTTGAGCACCAATCCCAAGCTTGTTTCTGCTTATGACAGCACCCAATGGCAAGCACACGCTTCTGTGGCGTGGAATCATGAGCTTTTGAGTGATAATGGGACCAACAGCTTCAGCTTGACGGATTTGCCAGGTGTAACTGTTAAGGATAAAACCGCTGATTATGGACGTGACAGCCTAGCAATTATGGCTGGTGTAACATTTAAGACACCCAAGAAGCTGGATGTGACTCTCAGCGTAGGCAGCGACATGTACCGCGAGGGCGGCCACAGCATCTACGGCAAGGCCAACTTCGAGTGGAAGTTTTAAAAGAAATTCCTCAGTCCGCAATTTGCTGTAGCAAATTGCTTAAGACAGCTCCCTTTTTCCCCTAAAGGGATTAGCACGACCAACACGTTCTCGCTGCACTACGCTTGCGACAACGTGGGTCTTAGCGTCAAAGGGAGCCTCCAGCAAATAAGAAGGGGACCGCTTTAGCAGTGGAGGAATTCTATTTACTGAACTCAAAATACTGCATAGTTTTGCGCCCCGCCTTATTACAGGTAACCTCTTGCTTAGGAATATCGACCACAAAAACCGCCAAATCGGACCAACCCTTGAGGCTGAAGCAATAATCCTTGTGGTACTTGTATTTCACTAGCTCCTGCTTCAGGGTATCGTCCATACCTTGCTCACAGATGATGAGCAAAGTAAACAGGCTGCTCATGTGCTCTGTGGTGGTTTTGAGCTCCTGCATTCTACGGCGCAGCAGCTCCAAATAGGGGAGCAGGTCCTGCATAGTCACGGCCTGCTCAAAATGCTTGGCAAAAAGATACTCGTGATGCTGCACACTATAGGTCTTGATGCTATGCACCAAAAAATAGCCCTCGTCAGAGGCATGCAATTCGGCCACGAGGCTGAACTGTAAATCATCCTGCACCAAGGGATGTTTATCAAAATAGCGCTCCAAGCGCTTTTCAATGACTTTCAAATAAGCTTGTCCTTCCATTATTAGTACCTCTACAAGATTTTTCTTTTAGTATAAGGCAAAGGGAATTCTTTGTCCAGTGATTATTAACAAGCAAGGATATAAGTGTGAAAGATTTGCCAAATTTGCCTCGTATAATGAAAATAAACGCAGATAGTGTTATAATAAGGATAGTAGATTTTAATACATTATGAAGAGGGGGATTAATATGCAATTTCCAATCGTTTTGGGCGTCAGCGCCCGTCATGCACATTTAAATCGTGAACACATGGATATTCTTTTTGGCAAGGGAAGCGAGCTGCATCCCAAGAAAGCCATTGGCCAGCCCGGCCAATACGCGTCTGAAGAGCAAATTACCATGGTGACCCCCAAGGACTCCATGAAACTGCGCATCATTGGACCCTTGCGCCCGGAAACCCAAATCGAGCTTTCCTTGACCGATGCTCGCAAGGTGGGTCTCAATGCGCCCATCCGTAACAGCGGTGATATTGCTGGCTCCGCTGGCGCCAAGCTCATCGGCCCCTGCGGTGAAGTAGAAATCAAAGAGGGCATCATTGTGGCTGCCCGTCACGTGCATCTTTATCCTGAAACTGCTGCCAAATATGGACTTGTTGATGGCGATATCGTTGATATCCAAACCGAAGGCGAGCGTAGTGTGACCCTGCACAATGTGCTTGTTCGTGCTGGTGTAAAGCATGCGGACGAGGTACATATCGATACTGATGAAGCCAATGCTTGCAATTTAGACAGCGGTGTCATGGTCAATATCGTTTATAATAAATAATCTCAGGAGTTCATTATGAAAAAAACTGCATGGATGGCAGCAGCCTTGCTTTGCTGTACAGCTACTGCTTGGGCCTATGAAAATCCTACAGCTGGCTTTAGTGTGCAGGATAAGAATCCCTTTTATAAAATGGAAAGCGCTAAGCTTTATGTCTTTTCCAGCTTCAGCACTGATGAATTTGATAAGATTGCTGCTAAGAATATGGGCAGTGTACATATTGTTAATTACTATGATACAGCTGAAATGAGTCAGATTTTAGGTGTGCCTTATAATGACGCTTATTTTGCCGCAGAATATGACAAGCTTGCCTTGCTCCAGCGCTCGAAGTTAGACTTGCGCACTGTGCCCAGTCCTTTGCTGGATTTGAAAAAGTACGCCTTAGCAGAAGGGAAGGAGAACCTCTTTCTGCAGGAAGATTTGATCAAACAGCAACTGGGCAATATTGAGCCGGTTTTGCGTCTGGATAAGCGTGGCAATTATAAGCTTATTACTCAAAGCTACCTTTACAAACAGGATAATACCTTAAATGAGCTGGATATTAGCCTTGTAGCAGCAAATAATAA
>SFRS01000154.1 GCA_004562175.1 bacterium
GGGTTGACCATTGTAATACATGAGGGGCTCCGGTGGGTCCGCATAGCCGCGCTTGATTTGGGCGATATCTCCCAAGCGAAAGACCTTGCCGTTGGCGTTGATGGGAATGGCAGAAATATTAGCAATACTATCAGGACTACCAGTGATGCGCAAATAGGCATTGGCCACATCTGTTTCCACCATGCCGGAGGGAGTAACGGCGGTCTGAGCCTTGATAATGCTAGCAATGGTGTTGATATCAAGACCTAAACGAGCTAGCTTGTCTGTTTCCATCTGCACGAAGATTTTTTCTGGCTGTACGCCCACCAGCTCCACCTTTTTTACATCGTGGATGCCATAAAAGTTCAGCTTGATTTTTTCCGCATAGCGGCGCATGTCCTCGTAGGAATAGCCATCACCGGTGAGGGCGTAAATATTACCGTAAACATCATCAAAGCGATCATTATAAAAGGGACCATAGGCACCGGTGGGAAGCTTGCTTTTGGCATCGTTGACAATGTTTCGCAGCTCCAGCCAGCGTTGGCGCACAAGATTACCTGTGACCTCGTCCTTTAAGGTCACAGTAATAACGCAGGTTCCAGGACGGGAATAGCTGGTTATTTTATCCACTTGGGGCAGATTTTGGGCTTCCTTTTCAATGGTATTGGTCAGGTGCTGTTCCACATCCTTGGCACTGGCACCGGGCCAAGCGGCAGAGATGACCATTTGCTTCACTGCAAAGGAGGGGTCCTCGCTGCGACCCAAGGCTTTGAAGGAGAAGAGGCCCATGACCAGCACTAAAAACGCAAAAAAGTAAACCAATTGCTTGTGCTCAATGGACCAGGTGGCCCAGTTGGCACCGCGAGAGCTTTTATTGTTGTGATTATTGTTGGAGAAGGGGTTAGTCATTACTGTTCACCGCCTTCCTCAAGGCGTACTTCTTGATTGGGGGTGAGCTTGGCCAGACCGGCGGTGATAATTTTATCGCCGCGGCTGAGACCTTGCTCGATGAGCACTGCATTGCCACTATAGCCGCTGATCTTGACATCTACCAGCTGAGCTCGCTTATCGCGTACAACCCAAACCTGTGTTTTGCCGTTTACTTGGTATAAGGCCTGAGCGGGGATGGAGAAGGCAGCAGGGGCATCAGCACTTGTGGCTAGCTCCACCTTAGCGGTCATGCCAAGCTTTGCTGCAGAGGGCAAATCAGGCACAGCTACGCAGACTTTATAAGTGCGGGTCACAGGGTCCGCCATGGAGGCTATTTCCCGCACATAGCCAGCGGCATTCACACCTGGCAGAGCCCAAAAGCTAATGCTAGCTTTTTGACCAACGCTTAAGGCTGCACCTTCAGGCACGCTGATTTGCACCTCGCGCTCACCGGAGCGCACCACGGTGGCAATGGGCGTGCCTGCGCCCACAACCTGTCCAACTTCGCCGTTTAGCGCTGTTACCACGCCATCAGTGTCGCTCACCAATTGGGTGTAACCCAATTGGTTGCTGCTCACGTTGGCTTGGGCCTGCGCTTGACGCAGCGCGGCGCTGGCCGCCTCCAGCTGCGTCTGGTATTGGTCGCGGACAGCTTCGCTGACCGCGCCTTGGGCGTAGAGCGAGCTGTAGCGAGCGGCGTTATCACGCGCCAGCTGATAGCTGGCGCGGGCGCTGGCCAGCTGGGCCGTGGTGGCCTCTACGCTTTGCGCTACGTCCTTGGGGTCCAGTGCGAGCAGGACTTGGCCTGCGCGCACGCTGTCGCCCACATTGACCATGCGGGCGTTGATTTTTCCGGCCACCTGAAAGGCCAGCTGGCTTTCGTAGCGCCCACGCACCTCGCCGGGATAAAGCTTGGCTGCAGCCACTGCGTTTTGCTCCACGGTGATGGTACGCACTATGGGGACGAGCTTATGGGGCTGGGGCTTTTTGGTAATATTGCTATATAGAGCATAGCCTCCCAAGCCAAGAGCAAGCACAAGTGCAGCCAGAGCAAAGTATTTTTGATTTTTTGGATTGGTGAAAATTTCTTGCATTATGAACACCACACTTAGTAGAATTTTAACAGTGTTTGCACTGGAGCATTGCCCTAAGCCTCTCCGGAGAAGGTGACAAAGGGCAAAAGAAAATGTAAAATTTTTAATCGTTCAATTAAATTATAAGTTTAGATGATGTTGGCGTCAAGAAACAAGTATGTGATATCTTTTAGGCAGCGAAGACAGGGCTTTGAGGCAAGCTTACAGACCGATTTGCTTGTAAAATTTGCCATGTATACAGGCAAAAGCTATTCCCTAAAATGGTCTAGTATGGTATAATATTTGCTTGTCAAAATTGTGAATTTGTGAAAATGCTGTAAAAAAATTGGAAAGTGTAGGTGAGGAAATGGATTGCTTTTTGCTTGCTGCCGCCTGCTTTGGCGTCGGCATTGTAACCCTTTTGTTTCCCCATGGTCTGCAGCGTGCTGCTCATTGGTTGGCCAATCTTGCTGCTTTAGTAGGCAGTGGTATAGTGGCCGCCAAGGCATGGCAGGTGCTGGCAGGTAATGGGGTGGAGCCGCTGCGCTGGGGCTCCTATTCCTTGAGCGTGGATGGTTGGAGTGCCATCTTCTTATTGCTCACAGGTATTGCAGGCGTCATTACTAGCCTGTACGCTCTGGGCTATGCCCAAAGCTATGAGGGGAGCCGCTTGCGTCTTTTAGGCGGCATGTGGAACCTCTTTTTACTGTCCATGGTGCTGGTGCTGCTGGCCGGTGATGCCTTCAGCTTCCTGCTTTTCTGGGAAATCATGGCTGTGGCCTCCTTCATGCTGGTGAACCATGAGTCCGAAAAGCGTTCTACCTGGACTGCTGCGTACCAATATTTGGTGATGACCTCCGTAGGTACCGCAGCGATTATGATTGCCTTTTTGTTGACCGGCTCTGCCAGTGCTAGCTTTAGCTTTGAGGCTATGGCCCAAAACAAGCTGGCTGGTTGGTGGCAGCACGCTGTGTTTGCCGCTGCTTTCGTCGGCTTTGCTTTGAAGGCAGGTCTCGTACCCCTGCATGTGTGGCTGCCCAATGCTCACCCCGCTGCGCCCAGCCATGTGTCCGCCCTGATGAGTGGTGTCATGCTGAAGATTGCCCTCTATGGCTTCGGTCGCTTCATGTTCAGCTTCCTGCCCACCTGGAACTATTGGTGGTGCGTAATCGTCATGCTGGTAGGCGCAGTGTCCGCTTTCCTTGGTGTACTCTACGCCCAAATGGAAAACGATATTAAACGCATT
>SFRS01000155.1 GCA_004562175.1 bacterium
TGGTTATGGCTATTACTATTACTATGGCACTGAACACGAAGGTTCCCACGGGGGGGACAAGTAGGCTATTGGAAGCTGCATAAATGGTAGCACTTTTACGGAGGTTGGATTATGCAAAAGATTACGAAAGCAGTTATTCCTGCTGCCGGCTTAGGTACCCGCTTTTTGCCTGCCACCAAGGCTTGCCCCAAGGAAATGCTGCCCATTGTGGATAAACCCACTATTCAATACATTATCGAAGAAGCTTTAGCCAGTGGCATTACGGATATTTTGATTGTCAGTGGTCGCACCAAACGAGCCATCGAGGATCATTTCGACCGCAGCCCTGAGCTGGAAATGAATTTGGAAGAGCATGGCAAGCTGGATCTGCTCAAGCAAGTGAAGGACATTGCCGATATTAACATTCACTATATTCGCCAAAAGGAGCCCCGTGGCTTGGGCCATGCTATTTTGTGCGCCAAGGCCTTTGTGGGACACGAGCCCTTTGCCGTGCTGTTGGGTGATGACGTGGTTTATAACGATGAGTATCCCTGCCTGCGCCAGCTGATGGACGTGTACGAGGCCACCGGTGGCAGCGTCTTGGGCTGCCAAACCGTGCCCAAGGAGAAGGTTTCCTCCTATGGCATCGTGGCCAGCACACCTACGGAAAAGGAGCGCATCTTTAAGGTGCATGACATGGTGGAGAAGCCTGCCGTTGAGGAAGCTCCCAGCCAATTGGCTGTGCTGGGACGCTACGTAATCATGCCGGAGATTTTCGAAATTCTGGAGCACACTGCGCCCGGTCGTGGTGGCGAAATTCAGCTCACCGACGCCTTGAAGGTTTTAGCTAAGCAGCAGGACATGCACGCTTATGACTTCATGGGTCGCCGCTATGACGTGGGCGACAAGCTGGGCTATTTGGAGGCCACCTGCGAATATGCTCTGCGCCGCGAAGATTTGCGTGAAAAATTTATGGACTATTTGCGTACTATCGTGTAAAATTAAACAAAGGGTGATGTAGCTGCTACATGGGCAGCGTAGTCACGGAAACTCTGCTTTATCACCGCCGATACTGAGTGTCGGCGGTTTTATTTTTATACTGAGGTGGCTATTTAGGCCTAGTAAAGGATGTTTACAAGGGCTTTTTACTGGCTTGCGTGCTCAAGAAGTGCTATAATAATACTAGTTGTAAAGGAGGTTTTGGATATGAGAAAAAATGCACCCATTGGCGTGCTGGATTCAGGCGTTGGTGGCTTATCCGTGCTGAAGTGCCTGCACCAGTTGCTGCCACATGAGGACTTCATATATGTGGGAGATACTGCACGCACTCCCTACGGAACCAGACCGGAACAGGAAATTCGCCGGTTTGTGGGCGAAATCATTGATTGGCTGGCAGCTCAGGGCGTGAAGGAGGTTGTTGTGGCCTGCAACACCTTGACTATGCTGGGCGTGGACAGCTTGAAGGGGGAGCACAAGTTCCCTGTGGTGGGCATGTCCAAGGGGGAGCAGCTGCTTTTGGCAGCTAGCAAGAAGAAAAAAATCGGCGTTTTCGCCACACCCTTCACCATCAGCACCGAGGCGCACAAAAAGGCTATTTTGGCAGCTGATCCCAAGGCGGAGGTTTATCCCATGGGCTGCGCCAAGTTCGTGCCCCTTATAGAGGGTGAACAGTTTGCAAGTCCGGAGCTGCCGGAGGCCATTGCCGAATATGCAGCACCCTTGAAGGCAGCGGGCGTGGACGTCTTGATTTTGTCCTGCACCCACTATCCCTTTATCAGGGAGCAGATTGAGGCTGAATTTGGTCCGGAGGTTACTGTTATTGACCCTGCGGAGGCCACTAGCCAGCTGGCTATCGAAGCTCTAGAGAAGGCAGGGCTCGCCAAGACTGAAGGTGTTGGCAGGGTGACCATCTGTGGCACTGCTGATATCGAGCGCGTGCAGCGTCTGGCCCAAAGAATGCTGCCGGTGGAGGCCTGTGACTTTAAAGAAATAGACCTACAGGTAAAATAAATTACAATATTTCGTAGGTAATTTGGAATACAGGCAGGAGATTCTTCTTTTTTGTCAAATGTATACATGTATTCAGATTATACAAAAATATTATAAAGAAAGGTGGTAGCTGTGGAAAAGCAGGGAGTTTTAAACAACAACAATATTGTGGGCTCGTCCCTAGTCCATAAGCTGTCCATGTTTGTGGTGCTTTTTGGCTTCTGGATGGTTTTGTCAGGCAGAACGGAAACAAAATTCATTGTGTATGGTCTTCTTACAGCCGCTGTAACAACCTGGGTTACTTATCCCTTGTTGTTGGTGCCCAATAAGGAGGGCAGCAAAAAATATTTTGTTTTTGGCGTTTCCATCCCCAAATTCATCATGTACTTTTTCTGGCTTATGTGGCAGCTGGTTTTAGCCAACATTGATGTCTTGCTAGCTACAACGGCTCAGGAACTGGACATCGACCCCAAGGTGGTGCGCTTCTACTTTAGAGCGGATAACCCCATGGCCTCTGTTGTCTTGGCCAACTCCATTACGCTGACTCCTGGTACAGTCACCATCAACGTTACCGATGATGGTCTGTACGAGATTCACGCCCTCACTAGGGGCGCGGCTGCCGGTGTATTGGATGGCTCCATGCAAAAGAAGGTCGCTGCTTTGTATGGAGAAAAATTTGATTTTGCTGTAGCGGAGGGAGAGGAATAATTATGAATGTCATCTTTTTTATCCTAATGATTTCCATTCTCTTTGTTATTGGTGCCATGCTGCAGCGTTTGTTTTATGGTCCCACGATTTATGACAGAATGAATGGCTTGGGCGTTATTGGTGCGGACACCATTTTGCTTTTGGTGCTCTTTGGCTATATTGACGGACGTCCGGATATGTACGTGGATATCGCCATTTCCTATGCCTTCTTAGGCTTCATTGGTTCTGTAATCGTAGCAAAATTCCTGGGAGGTAAAAATATATGATTGAAGCATTCGGTCTTAATTCTCTCAGAGAGCTTATTGCAGCAATCTTCATGCTGGGCGGCTTGGTTTTCTTCATTGGCTCCGCTATTGGTATGCTGCGTTTGCCGGACTTTTATTCTAGACTTCACGCCTCTGGCAACAGTGAAACCTTGGGCTGTATGCTGTCCTTCATCGGTTTGATGATTTATGAGGGACCCACATTGACCGCAGTGAAGATGGCCTTCGCCTTCCTCATCGTGTTTATGGCTAACCCCATTGGCTCCCATATT
>SFRS01000156.1 GCA_004562175.1 bacterium
TTGGCACTGACCGGTAGAACTGTGTCTCCGGGTATGTTCGATGTGATGGTGCTATTAGGCAAGGAAAAGACCTTGGAGCGCATGCATAAGGCTATTGAGTATATTAAGGCGCTGTAATTAACCCCTCCACCGCTAAAGCGGTCCCCCTCCCCTTTGAAGGGGAGGCAATCCACAAATGTACAATAGAAGAAAGGCTCCCCTTGAAAGGGGAGCTGTCAGTCCGCGCAGTTGACTGCTATAGAACTATATTGTAAATGCGGATGACTGAGGGGTTTGCGAGGTTAACTCTTATGAAAATTTTATTAACTACTATTATCTGTTTGCTTCTCTGCCTGCCGGTGTTCGCCGACCAGCAGACCACGGTCTTGCAGGAGCAGGCAACTGTGGGCAAGGCAACCGCCGTGCTGCCCTATATCGATGGCAGCAACGATGAGGCCTACGAAAAGCAGCTCAATGCCCTGATTCGGGACACTGCCGCTAAGCTTGCCAAGGAAGTGGGCGGGGGAGCAGTAACCTACGAGGTAAAGCTCAATCGTCCTAGCTTGGTCAGCATCCTGCTCACTGCTGCTAACGGCGAGCGGGTGGCCTATAAAGGCCTCAATCTTGACCTGACCACGGGCAAGGAATTCACTGTCACCGACTTCTTCGTGGATAAGGAGCAGGTGCAGCAGGCCTTGGGCGACTACGAAAAGGTGCTTTTTGCTGAGGATGGCTTCTATTTGCAGCAGGAAAAATACAGCGAATATGCCACCTTTGTGCCCTATAACAAGGTATTGGACCACATGCGCATTGGTGAAGCAGGACGCATTATGCAGGTGGCACGGCTGACAGCTGCTGCCAGCGGCAAAACCTTGGTGCTGGACAAGCCGGGACTTTTGGCCTTGAAGCTGGCCAGCAATCCTTCCACAGGCTATAGCTGGCAGATGAGCGCTGACAGTGCTGCGGTAGTCAGAGTGGGCAGCACCTTCATCATCCCCCGTGAGGAAGAGGAGCGCATGGCAACCGGCGTAGCGGGCACGGAGATTCTGTTCCTCAATGTGAACGAGCCCGGTACCTATAAGGTGCACATGGAGTACAAGCGCCCTTGGGAAAGAATCAGTCTAGATAAATTTACTTTTACCATTAGCGTTCGTTGATAAGGAATTATTATGGAAAAAACAGCTATTTCGGTACAAATATATAATGAAACCTATGTGCTGCGCACCTCTGCGCCCCAAACCAAGGTGGTGCAGATTGCCCAAAGCGTGGACGAGCGCATGCAGCGTTTGGCAGCGGAGAAAAAGGTCACTAATCGGGAGAAGCTGGCCGTGTGGACGGCGCTGGATTTGGCGGCGGAGCTCCACGAGCTGCAGGAGCGTTACGACAAGCTATTGGCCGCAGTGCGTGAAAGGTAAAGAAGATGAAGCAAGAATATATTGAGCTTTTGGCTCCTGCTGGCAGCTGGGAGGCACTGGAGGCAGCGGTGAATGCCGGTGCCGACGCTGTGTATATGGGCGGTAAATCCTTTGGCGCTCGCGCCTATGCCAGCAATTTTGATAAAGAAGAAATGGCGAAGGCAGTTTACTTCGCCCATATGCACAGAGTGCGCTTGTACATCACTGTTAACACCTTGGTGGATGACAGCGAGCTGGAGGCGCTGGCGGACTATCTGCTCTTTTTAAACAATGTGGGCGTGGACGGCATCATCGTGCAGGATTTGGGTGTCATTCGCTTGGCGCGGCAAATTGTGCCGGAGCTGCCCCTGCACGCCAGCACCCAAATGACCATTACCAATAGCAGTGGCGTGGACTTTGCGGTGGCAGCGGGCATGGAGCGCAGCGTTTTGGCCCGTGAGCTGTCCTTGAAGGAAATCGAAGCTGCCTGCAGTCGTGGCACGGAGATTGAAACCTTTATTCATGGCGCTCTTTGCGTCTGCTACAGTGGTCAGTGCCTTATGAGCAGCCTCATCGGTGGCCGCAGCGGCAATCGTGGTCGCTGTGCTCAGCCCTGTCGCTTACCCTACAAGCTTTTGAATGCCAAGGGTGAGGATATGCTGGCGGGCAAGGATGCAGGCCAATATCTGTTGAGCCCCAAGGATATGAATACCTTGAATATTTTGCCCCAGCTCATCGAAGCCGGCGTCGTGAGCTATAAAATCGAAGGTCGCATGAAGCGGCCTGAATATGTGGCTGTGGTGGTGGACGCCTATCGCCGTGCCATCGACAGCTATAAGGCGGGGAACTACCACGTTCCTGCCGAGGATTTGGCCAACATCGAGCAAATCTTCAATCGTGATTTTACCACGGCCTATTTGACCAACCGTCCGGGCAAGGAGATGATGAGTGATCGTCGCCCCAACAACCGTGGCGTGCTGGTAGGTCGCGTAACCAAATTGGATAAGCAGCATAACAAGGCCACTGTGAAGCTGGACAAGGAGCTGCATTTAGGCGATGGCCTGGAGTTTTGGGTCAGCGTGGGTGGCCGCGTGGGCACCACGGTGACAGAATTGCTCAAGGGTGGCGCCAGCGTCGAGGTTGCTCGCCCCGGCGAGCAGGTCACCATCGACGTGCCCAAGGGCGTGCGCTTTAATGACCGCGTTTTCCGCACTTTGGACAGTCGCCTTATGGCCTATGCAGGCCAATTCTTCGGCCCCGATGCTAAGAAACGCATCAACGTGAAGGCCGTGGTAACGGCCAAGCTGGGCCAGCCCATGACCGTCGTCCTCACGGACGACGAGGGTAACGTGGGCTATGGCGAGACCGACTTCATCGTGGAAGCGGCGCGTAAGCGCGCGCTGGACGCTGAAGTGGTGCGCAAGCAAATGGACCGCATGGGCACCACGGAGTACGCATTAAGCGAAATGGAATTCATTCATGACGAAAACGTCATGGTGCCCATGAGCGAAATGAACGAAGCGCGGCGTATGGCCTGTGAGGCCCTGGACGCCGCGCGCTTAGAGGCCTTTGCGCCGGCGCGCACTGCTGTGCACGCCTACAGCGCCAGCCTGCAGCCCAGGATGCGCAAGCCGCGCCCTGCGCAAAGCAAGCTCACGGTGCACTGCGACAGCTTGGGTAAGGTGAACGCTGCTTTGCAGGCGGGCGCGGAGCGCATCCTCTTCGGGGGCGATTGCTTCAATCACCAGCTGCCCAGCGAGGCGGATTATACCAAGGCCGCCGAGCTCTGCCGGAAGGCAGGGCGTGAGCTGGCCTTTGCAACGCCGCGTATTATTAA
>SFRS01000157.1 GCA_004562175.1 bacterium
TATGTATGAAATTGAGTAATGAGTAATCAGCATAGGAGCTGTGATTTCAAGCGAGTCGCCAAATTATGCAAGTGCTTGCACGCAGCATAATTTGTGCAGGGAGCTGTCCTCTGGAGGATTAGCAAATGAGTGGCTTGGTACAATGGCCTCAAGGGTTCGAAAACGTATATTGTTCTGCGAGACAAATAGTACTCCGCAGAGGCCAATTGGACCCCACGAAATTTGCGTCTAGCCACCAAAAGGACAGCTTCATGCTTGCATTTTGCTACGTGCGAGGCATTTACACAATAACGACTTCGAAAAATCACCGCGAGCATGATGCTTACTTATTACGAATTTCACAATTACTATTTTTCAAGCTCGCTGATAGTCACAAATTGATACTTTTCTTCTCTTAGCTGGTCGATGATGAGGCCCACGGCAGAGACGGTTTGCTCGCGTGGAGCGACGTTTTTGGGGCTATCACCGTCATGGAGCAGCACAATAGCGCCGGGCTCTGCGGCGAAGCAGACACGGTCCACGATGCGCTGTACACCGGGATTGGTCCAATCCCGGGGGATGACGCTCCAGTTGACCGCCTTGAGGCCTGCGGCCTCAAGGGCTGCCAGCACCTGCCAGTCCTTGAAGCCGTGGGGCGGGCGCATGTAATGCACCCTCTGCCCCGTAAGGCGCTCGAGGGTGCTCTTGCCGGCGGCAATGTTAGCGTCCAGCTCCGCACGATTCAGCTTGAGCAGGTCCTGATGCTTGCCTGCATGGAGGGCGATTTCGTGGCCGCCGGCCTGCACCATTTTCACGATTTCGGGGTGCTTGGCGGCATTTTCACCCACCATGAAAAAGGTGGCGTGGACCTGCTTGTCAGCGAGCACCTTGAGGAGCTGCTGGGTGTAGGGTGGATAGGGGCCGTCGTCGAAGGTGAGGGCAATTTGCTTCTTGGCCGTGCTGCCATGGGTCAGCACGTGTCCATAGAAGCTGTTGCCCGGCAGCACTGCTAGAAGGAGCAGGGTGCCCGCCAGAACGATGCTCGTTAGTGCAGCGCAAGCTGCGTGGCGCTTGGGCAGCTTGCCCAAGCGGCCCAGCCAGAGTAGTGCTGTGCTGAGCAAAGCACAAAAAATAATGATATATAAAACACGCATGATTTTTAAAGCTTAATAGTGCCAAAACAAGAGGCTTGCCTTCGGCAAGCCTCAAAAATGTTAATGCATAAAATTCTAGTTCACAAGCTTATAGAGGCTGCCAAAGCTAGCCTTCAAGCCAAAGCTTGATGAATTATTTCTTGGTATCGAACAGTTGGCTTACGGACCAATCGTTGTACAATACCTTAATCTTCGGATGCTTCTTGCTAGGAGCCAAAGGAATGGTATTGGTAACAACCAGCTCGGTAATATCGGATTGAGCAATGCGGCTCAAAGCCGGGTCGGTCAGGATGGGGTGAGTGCAGCAAGCATAAATCTCGTTAGCACCGAATTTCTTCAAGGCGCGAGCGCCTTCAGTGAGGGAGCCTGCAGTATCAACCATATCGTCAACCAGAATGCAGTTCTTGCCTTCTACATTACCAATCAGGTTCATAACCTCGGCTACGCCGGGTTCCGGACGACGCTTGTCGATGATAGCCATGGGCGCATTTAAAATTTCTGCGAAGCCACGAGCACGGCTTACACCGCCCAGGTCCGGAGAAACAACTACCATGTTGTCCAAATTCTTTTCCTTGATGTATTCAGCCAGCAGCGGGCCGCCAGGCATATGATCAAAGGGGATATTGAAGAAGCCTTGGATTTGGGCTGCATGCAAATCGATGGTAACTACGCGGGTAATGCCTGCGGTTTCCAACAGGTCTGCCATCAGCTTAGCAGTAATGGGCTCACGGCCGCGAGCCTTGCGGTCCTGACGAGCATAGCCATAATAAGGAATAACAGCAGTAATATGGTTAGCGCTGGCGCGTTTGAAGGCATCAGCCATAATCAAGAGCTCCATCACATTGTCGTTAACAATGGGGCCGCAGGTCGGTTGCACAATGAAAATATCCTTGCCGCGTACGCTCTCGTTAATCATTACTTGGATTTCGCCGTTGTTAAAACGGTTTACAACAGAATCACCTACGGTAGTGCCCAGATATGCAGCAATTTCTCTTGCCAAATCAGGGTTAGCATTACCAGTAAAAATTCTTAACTTATTCTCGTCAGACAACATGTCCAATCCCTCCAAAATCGCCTTGATATTTTTTCTTGCGAAAGCCTTAGCTTAAGTTTAATTATACTATAAAAGCCACTCACTTAACAAGTTATTTGTAAGCTTTTTAACTGTTTCTGTATTTTTCGGCCCAGCCTTCGATATTCTTTTGCTTAGCGCGGGCAATACCCAAAGCATTTTCGGGTACTTCCTTGGTAATGGTGCTGCCGGCGCCGATATAGGTGTTGGCCTGCACAGTAACAGGTGCCACTAAGTTGGTGTTGCAGCCCACGAAAGCGTTGTCGCCGATGATGGTGCGGTGCTTCTTCTTGCCATCGTAGTTGACGGTGATGCAGCCGCAGCCCATGTTGACACCGCTGCCGATATCGCTGTCGCCAATATAGGTCAAATGGGGCAGCTTGGTGCCTTCGCCCACGTTGGAGTTCTTCACCTCTACGTAGTTGCCAATCTTCACGCCATCGCTGATGACGGTGTCGGGACGCAGATGGACATAGGGACCGGCGGTGACATGGTTCTTGACCTCGCAGTCATGGCCATAAATAAATTGCAAATGGTTGTCATTGCCAATCTTTACATTGGTGAAGCGAGCGTTGGGACCGATTTCGCAGTCTTCGCCGATAACTGTGCTGCCCTCCAGCCAAGTGTAGGGATAAATAATGGTGTCGCGACCAATTTTTACGCTGCCTTCAATGAAGGTGCTGGCCGGGTCCATAATGGTGACGCCACTGTCCATGAGCTTGTCCAAAATGCGTTGACGCATAACACCCTCAGCCACAGAAAGCTGCTTGCGGGAGTTGATGCCCATCACCATGTCGCTGTCCTCAGTGATCACGCCGCCCACCTTTTGGCCTGCTTGGTTGAGCTTTTCCAAAACGTCGGTCAAATAATATTCACCTTGGGCATTGTCATTGGTCAAGGTAGCCAAAACGTCAAACATCAGGGGGCATTCCATGCAATAAATGCCGGTGTTGATTTCTTTAATCGCCTTTTGCGCCTCGGTGGCATCCTTTTGCTCCACGATGGCTTGTACATTGCCCTTGGCGTCGCGCACGATGCGGCCATAGCCAAAGGGATCCTCCATGATGGCGGTCAGCACAGTGGCAGCAGCGCCGCTGGCCTGATGAGCCTCGCAGAACTTTTTCAGCTCCTCACCCTCTAGTAACGGGGTGTCGCCACACAAAATCAAGGCCGTGCCGGTGAAGCTCTTGAGAGCCTCGGCAGTTTGCATTACAGCGTGGCCGGTGCCCAGCTGCTCGGCCTGCAGGGCGATTTTGCCCTGATTGCCCACCATTTCCTCTACTAATTCGGCCTCGTGGCCTACGATAACAACCTTTTCGTCGCAGCCAGCCAAAGTGGCAGCGTCAATAACATGCTGCAGCATGGGCTTGCCACCAACCTTGTGCAAAACCTTGGGGTATTTGCTGCGCATACGAGTGCCCTTGCCGGCAGCAAGGATAACAGCTACTAAATTTGCCATATATATTTACTCCCTTCCTTGATTAGGAAAAATAAACTAGTTTTGGGACAGCTCCACCTTGACGGTTTGGCTCTCTTCATCCGCATGGTGCAGGGTGAAGAAGGCAATGTAATCGTCCACCAGCTTGCGTGCGGGCTCAGCTGTGTCCATCAAAAAGGCTTTGCCCACAACTTGAGCGCCCACCTCGTGAGCAAGGGCCACCATGCCCTTGGCAGTGCCACCGCCCTTCATGACATCGTCCACAATGAGCACGCGGCTGTTGGGCTGCAGCGCTCTTTTGGGCATGGCCATGGTTTGGATGGATTTGGTGCTGCCGCTGACGTAATTGATATTCACGGTGGAGCCTTCGGTTATATCGCTGGTATGGCGGGCAATCACCAAGGGCACATTAAAGGCTCTGGCCACAGCCATGGCCAGAGGAATGCCACTGGTTTCGACAGTCATGATGCAATCGGGTGCCAGCTCCTTGAGGCGCCCCATGAAGATTTCGCCCAGACGCATCACAATATTTGGTTGGCACAAAAGGTCGGTGGTATAAAGCATACCACCGGGCAAAATGCGCTCCGGAGCGGTGAGCCGTGCGGCCAGCTCCTCCAAAAAGCTTTGGTCATCCTCGGGCAGATGGCCGGGAATGAAGCGCACGCCTCCGGCGGCGCCGGACAGGGTCTCCACCTTGCCCAAACCGTACATTTCCAGGCCGGACTTGACAGGCCCAAACCGTACATTTCCAGGCCGGACTTGACAGCTAAAACATCCTCGCTGAGAGTGGATTTCGCGATTTCGAATTTTTTACAGAAATAAGAAAATGAAAACAACCGATAGGGATGATCGGCTAAAAGCTTACTTAACGCTACAACACGTTCAATTCTTTTGGCTTTGCCCATGGGCTTTTAACCTCTATTCTTTGTAGATTTACTTGCTTAAATAATTTTCGACGAGCTTCAAATCCTCCGGCTTGTCCACATCCATGCCGATGCCGGCATGCTGGGTGATGATGGCCTTGCTGGGGGCGAGAATTTCTGAGACTCGCTCCTCGGCCGCCTTTAAGGTCAGCTTGCGGAAAACAGCCTTGAAAATAAAGCTCCAGCCCAGCCAATTGGCCAGGCGTAGGGGGGATTTGCGCAGAGCGTAGATTTGCCTGCCCAATTCTTGTTTATTTATGGTAACACGCTTATCTAAAAGCATCATATTACCGCCGGTGAATTCTCCCTCAGGCAGCTTGCCATAGGTGCGCTGAGCCTCCGGGAAGAGGGCCAGACATGCTTCCTTAGGAATAATGGGATAAAAGACCTGACGATCAGGATACTCTGCACATTGGCTAAGAAAATCCTGGATTCCGGCAGGGGTCACCAGGGGAATATCGTCACAGATGTATAAATGCTGCTGGGTGCTGTCCGCGCCCAAGGCCATGGTAGCGGCGTAGGCCGTGGTGGGCATGTCGCCCTTGGCCTCGCACAGCTTGACACCCTCAGGCAAGGTTCCTGCCAGCAGGTCCAGTGCCTCTGTTTTAGCGGCCACGACAATGCGGCGTACACAGCCGCTGGCCAGCATGGCGTCCAAAATATAGTCCACCATGCGGCGCCCTTTGATGGGGGCCAAGCAGCGAAACTCTGTGCCGCAGACCTCCTTGAGCCAGGGCGAGCGTCCTCCGGCTAGGATAATAGCATCATATTGCTGCATTATCTCGCCTTCTTTTTGGGCTCGGCAATGGAGCGCAGCAGGGTGTGCTCAGCGTTCTCAATGTGAACTCGAGCTGCATGCTGAGCTCTTTCCACATCGCGGGAGGCAATGGCATCCACCAAATTGCGGTGCTCATCGATGGTCTCCACCAGACGACCGGGATAGCTCATGGAACGGCCACGAATGCCGGTGAGCTGCTCGCGCAGATTGTTGATGATGCTGCGCAAACGCTCATTGCGACTGGCGTTATATAAAACATCGTGGAAGGCGGTGTCCACCTCGACGATTTTGTTAATATCCCTGTTGGCCACATGCTGGCCGATTTCGTGGAGATAATCATTCATGGTCTCCAGCTCCTCATCGGTGATGCGCTCGGCGGCAAGGCCGGCAGCCAGCATATCCAAGCAGGTGCGCACTTCATAAATTTCTGTGATATCCTTGATGGAAATATCCGCCACATAGGTGCCGCGGCGGGGAATCATCACCACGAAGCCCTCCAGCTCCAGCTTGCGGATAGCTTCACAGACGGGGGTGCGGCTCACGCCCATTTCGTCGGCCAGCTGGATTTCCATGAGGCGTTCGCCGGGACTAAAGGTGCCGTCAATAA
>SFRS01000158.1 GCA_004562175.1 bacterium
GGGTATTGATCCACTGGGAGCGATGGGTAACGATGCACCCTTGGCCGTGCTTAGCGAAAAGCCCCAGCTCCTGTATAACTATTTCAAGCAGCTCTTTGCCCAAGTTACCAATCCGCCCATCGATGCCATTCGCGAGGAGGTCTTCACCGACACCACCAGCGGCATTGGCCCTGAATTGAATTTGATTGATCCGCAGCCGGAAAGCTGCCACCAAATCAGCGCCGAATCTCCGGTTATGAGCAATATCGAGCTGGCCAAGCTGAAGCATATTCCCAACTTCGAAGCAGCCACCATCCCCATGCTTTATGATGTGGCCGAAGGTGGCGCAGGCTTGAAGAAGGCCTTGGATGAAATCTTTGCTCAAGCAGATAAATATATTGAAGAGGGCAAGGTTATCCTCATCCTCTCCGATCGTGGTATTTCCAAAGAGAAGGCTGCGATTCCGGCGCTGCTTGCCGGTGCAGGCTTACACCATCACTTGATTAAGAACGGCACTCGTCTGCGTGCTTCCATTATTATCGAGTCCGCTGAGCCCCGCGCTGAGCCCCGCGAGGTGCACCATATGGCATTGCTTTTGGGCTATGGCGTCAGCGGTATCAACCCCTATTTAGCCTTCGAAACCCTGGAGAATATGTGCAGCAATGGCATGCTGGACATTAGTTTTGAGAAGGCAACGGAAAATTACATCAGTGCCTGCACCCATGGCATCGCTAAAATTTTGTCCAAGATGGGTATTTCCACCGTGCAATCCTATCGCGGTGCGCAAATCTTCGAGGCCATCGGCATCAGCAGCGCTGTTATCGACGAATATTTCACTGGTACACCTTCCCGCTTGGAGGGTATTGGCTTGGACGAAATCGCCAAAGAGGTGTCCATGCGCCATGAGCCCGCCTTTGTGGAGGGGGATATTGACCTCTTTAGCTATGACTCCGGCTCCCATTACCAATATCGTGACCAGGGCGAAAAGCATATGATTAACCCTGAGACCATTGTGAAGCTGCAGCAGGCTTGCCAAAAGGGCGATTACAAGCTCTTCAAGGAATTCTCCGAGCAGCTCAGCGGCAGCGAATTTGCTAACCAAAACCTGCGCAGCATGCTCACCTTTACGCCCCAACGTCTGCCCATTGATATTGACGACGTGGAATCCGTGGACAGCATTTGCCGTCGCTTCAAGACCGGCGCCATGAGCTATGGCTCCTTGAGCCAGGAGGCTCATGAATGCTTGGCCATCGCCATGAACCGCATCGGCGGTCGCTCCAATACCGGTGAAGGTGGCGAGCATCCCAGCCGCTTTAAACCCATGCCCAACGGCGACAGCAAGCGCAGCTCCATTAAGCAAGTTGCCTCCGGTCGCTTTGGCGTCACCAGCAACTACTTGGTCAATGCGGACGAAATTCAAATCAAGATTGCCCAAGGTGCAAAGCCGGGTGAGGGCGGACAGCTGCCCGGCGGCAAGGTTTATCCTTGGATTGCGGAATGCCGCGGTACCACCGCCGGCATCGGTCTGATTTCGCCGCCGCCCCATCATGATATTTACTCCATCGAGGATTTAGCAGAGCTCATCCACGATTTGAAGAACGCCAATCCCCGCGCCCGCATCAGCGTGAAGCTGGTCAGCGAGGTGGGCGTTGGCACCATCGCTGCCGGCGTAGTTAAAGCCTGCGCTGATGTAGTGCTCATCAGCGGCTATGATGGTGGCACTGGTGCCTCTCCCAGAACCTCCATCAACCACGCCGGTCTGCCCTGGGAGCTGGGCCTAATGGAAACCCACCAAACCCTGCTCTTAAACAACCTGCGTGACCGCGTCACCTTAGAAACCGATGGCAAGCTGCTCACCGGTCGTGATGTAATTATTGCAGCTCTGTTGGGTGCCGAGGAATATGGCTTTGCCACCGCGCCTCTGATTGCCATTGGCTGCGTTATGATGCGCGTGTGCAATTTGAACACCTGTCCTATGGGCATTGCTACCCAGGACCCGGCTCTGCGCAAAAACTTCCGGGGCAAGCCGGAATATATCGTCAACTACATGCATTTTATCGCCCAAGAGGTGCGTGAATACATGGCTATGCTGGGCTTCCGCTCCATCGACGAGATGGTGGGTCGCACCGAGGTGCTCATTCCGAAGCCGGAAAAGGCTCGTAACTGGAAGAACAAAAACCTGGATTTGTCCCCGCTGCTCTATAAACCCGAGGTGGAGCCCGGCGCCAGCCAAGTCTGCACCAAAAAGCAAAACCACCAGCTGGAAAAATCCTTGGATATGCGTGAGCTTTTAGACATTTGCCACAGCAATTTGGAAAACAAGAAGCCTGTGCGCATTACCCTGCCGATTAAAAATACCGACCGCGTTGTTGGCACTATTTTGGGCAGCGAAATCACCCGTCGCTATGGCTTAGAGGGCCTGCCTGCAGACACCATCAATCTGCACTTCAAGGGTAGCGCCGGCCAAAGCTTTGGCGCTTTTGTACCCAAGGGCGTGACACTGGAGCTGGAGGGCGACGCCAACGACCATGTGGGCAAGGGCCTGTCCGGTGGCAAGATTATTATTTACCCCGACAGCGATTCCCGCTTCAATGCCCATGAAAATGTCATCATCGGTAACGTAGCCTTCTATGGCGGTACTAGCGGCGAGGCCTATATCCGTGGCATTGCCGGCGAACGCTTCTGCATCCGCAACAGCGGTGTCAACGCCGTCATCGAGGGCGTGGGTGACCATGGCTGCGAATACATGACCGGTGGTACTGTGGTCATTTTGGGCAAAACCGGCCGTAACTTTGCTGCCGGTATGAGCGGCGGTGTAGCCTATGTATTAGATTTGGAGGGCGACTTCGCCTCCTATTGCAATAAAGAAATCGTTTTGCTGGAGCCCTTGGAGGCAATCAACGACAGTCTGACCGTGAAGAAGATGATTTTAAATCATGCGGAATACACGGGCAGCAAGCTGGCCTTGGATATTTTGGAAAACTGGAGCAAGTACCAAAGGAAATTTGTGAAGGTCATTCCCAAGGACTACAAAAAGGTTATGGAAAAGCTGAACGATTATCTGCAGCAGGGTATGGATATGGATACTGCCACCCTGAAGGTTTTTGAGGAGGTGAAGGCATAATGGGTAAGCCCACTGGATTTATGGATTATAAGCGGCAGGAGCTTAGCCTGCGGCCTTGCGCAGAGCGCATTCAGGATTGGGAGGAAATCAAGACCAGCAGCTTGCCTCACGCGGAGGAGCTGCGTTGTCAGGCAGCTCGCTGCATGGACTGCGGCGTGCCCTTCTGCCATAGCGGCATGATGCTGAATGGTATGGTCAGCGGTTGTCCCCTGCACAATCTGATGCCTGAATTCAACGATTTAGTTTATCGTGGCATGGACGATTTTGCCTATGCCCGCTTGAATAAAACCAATAATTTCCCGGAGTTCACCTCCCACGTGTGCCCGGCACCCTGCGAGGGTGCCTGCAACGCCGGGCTCGTGGCCGCTCCGGTAGCTATTAAAAATATCGAGCAATACATTATCGAAAACGCCTTCGCAAAGGGTCTCGTGAAGCCCAACATTCCTGCTAAACGCACCGGCAAAAAGGTGGCTGTGGTGGGCAGTGGCCCGGCGGGCTTGGCCTGCGCCGACCAGCTCAATAAGGCCGGTCACCTTGTGACTGTTTT
>SFRS01000159.1 GCA_004562175.1 bacterium
AGAGGCTTACAAGCCCTCCGCTTTGATGCTGCCCGCAACCATCGATGGCCGCGATTTGGCTCCGCGCATTGCAGCTCGTCTGCACACCGGTCTGTGCGCTGACTGCACCGCTGTGGACATCACTGATGACAAGCTGGTAGCTTGGACTCGTCCGGCTTTGGGTGGCAATATTTATGCTACCATCGTTTGCGATGAGCATCGTCCCCAAATGGGCACCGTGCGTCCCAAGGTTTTCAAGGCTTTGGAGCCCGATGCAAGCCGCACCGGTGAAGTAATCACCTTCACCCCGGTGGACAGAGTGGAAAATAAAGTAGAAATTTTGAAGAAGGTTCCCAATGCCGGCAGCAACTCCATTAAGCTGGAGGACGCTGAGGTTATCGCCGCTGGCGGTCGCGGTATGGGCAGCCAAGAAAACTTCGACAAGCTGGCTGAGCTGGCAGGCCTCTTTGAAAAGGGCGCTGTAGCAGGCTCCCGTGCTGTTATCGATGCTGGCTGGATGGCTCATTCCCAACAGGTTGGCCAATCCGGTAAAACCGTTACCCCGCATCTGTATTTTGCCTGCGGCATCAGCGGTGCTGTACAGCACATTTCCGGCATGAAGGAATCCGATATTATTATCGCTATTAACAAGGACGCTTCCGCTCCCATTTTCTCCGTGGCTCATTATGGCATTGTGGGTGACGTCAATGTTATCCTGCCCTAGCTGATTGAGAAAATTAAAGCTTATAAAGAATAAATTAAAACTTATATTGAATAATCCACTAGAGGCGTTCTATTTTTAGGATGCCTCTAGCGTTGTTCCCAAAAGAATTATTTAGCATATACATAAAAAACTAAAGAGATTATCCAAGGAGTTTTACTATGTGGAAGGTATTGTATATCGCTCCAACTGAAGCACAAGCTCAAAGAATTCAGCAGCTGCTGACGGAAAGTGGCTTTCTGGTAAAGGTGAAAAGCGCCGGTGGCAAGCATAATAAAGCCTATGAAATCTGCGTTCCCGTTTCTGAAGCAGAGGATGCTTATGAGGTTTTGTGCGAGAATAAATTTCAGTGCTGAGGGGGTTCGGTTCTGATGAAAAAAACAAAGATTATTTGCACCATGGGTCCTAGCACCGATGATGTGTCCTTACTGACGCAAATGATGCAGTCCGGTATGGATTTGGCCCGTTTCAATTTTTCCCATGGCAATCATGAGGACCACGGCAAGCGTTTAAGCTTAGTGCGCCAAGCAGCAGCCAGAGCAGGCAAAATCATTGCCACCATTGCCGACACCAAGGGTCCGGAAATGCGCCTGGGCATGTTCAAGGATAACAAGGTTCAGCTGAGCGAGGGTGATGAGTTCACTCTGACCACAGCTGATTATTTGGGCGATGAGCACAAGGCCCATGTGAATTACAGTGGCTTGCCGGAAGAGCTCACAGTGGGCAGCAGCATTTTGTTGGCTGACGGCCTGCTGTCCTTAAAGGTTACGGCAATCAAGGGCTGTGAAATTCACACCATTGTAGTCAACGGTGGCGAGCTCAGCTCCCGCAAGCGTGTGGCCTGCCCCGGCATTGAGCTGAAGCTGCCCTTTTTATCTGAGCAGGACAGGGATGATATTCTCTTTGCTGCCAAGAATGATATGGATTATGTGGCCGCTTCCTTCGTGCAAAAGGCCGATGATGTTATCGCCATCCGCAAGGTGCTCGAGGAAAATGGCTATCACATGGGCATTATTTCCAAGATTGAAAATGAAGCCGGTGTGAAGAATATTGATGAGATTATCAATGTGTCCGATGGCATCATGGTGGCTCGCGGTGATTTGGGCGTGGAAATTCCCACGGAGGATGTACCCATTGTGCAAAAGGAGATTATTTCCCGCTGCAACAAGGCCGGCAAGCCTGTTATCACTGCTACCCAAATGCTGGAGAGCATGATGAATAGCTATCGCGCTACTCGTGCGGAGGCCAGCGATGTGGCCAACTCCATTTTCGATGGTACCGATGTTATTATGCTTAGCGGTGAGACAGCCTCCGGCAAATATCCCTTGGAGGCCGTGCAGACCATGGCGAAGATTGCCCAGCGTACAGAGGAATCCCTGGACTATATTACGCTGTTCCAGAAGAAGGGCCTGTCCGAGCGCATTCATTCCACGGATGCCATTAGCCATGCTACGGTGCAGATTGCTACGGAAATTCGGGCCAACGCCATTTTGACCATTACGGAATCCGGCTTTACCGCACGGATGATTGCCAAATATAAGCCCTGGTCCCAGGTTGTGGCCATGTCCCGGTTGGAAAAGAGCGTGCGCATGATGCAGCTGTATTGGGGCGTGGAGCCGATTTTGGGTCCCTATAGCGCCAATACGGACGAAATGATCGAGCTGAGCCTGCAATGCGCCCTGCATAATGGTGTCATTAGCGATGGCTCATCCGTTGTCATTACAGCCGGTGTGCCCATTGGCACTCCCGGTAGTACGAATTTGATTAAGGTGGTTACTGTGGGAAATAAGCTTTTAAGCGGTACCGGTATTGGTCGCCGCAGTGTAACCGGCAAGCTGTGCATTTGCAGCACCGGTGCTGATTTTGCTGAAAAATTACAAAAGGGTGACATTCTCGTTGTGGACGTGCTCAACGATGAATTTGTGCCCGCTGCCTCTGCCAAGGCAGCTGCCATTATCGCCGAGGAGGGCGGCTTGACCTCCTCCACCGCCATTGTGGGCATCACCTGCGGCCTGCCCGTGATCGTGGGCGCTGCCCGTGCCACCAGCACCTTGCCCGATGGTATATTGGTAACGGTGGACCCGGTCAGCGGCGATGTTTATGAAGGCGACATCAACCTGTAAGCTTATGGATGCTGTAGACGCTATGGATGAGTCCTTGGCTTTAGAGGTTTGTCTTGCTGTACGCCAAAATGATCTAGAGGTAGCACAGGCTGCCTTTGAAAAAATTATAGAAGTGCAGGACGATGCAGCTTATGTTGCGCTGGTGAAGCTGGCCCTCCTTGCGGCTCTGCGCAAGGAGCAGGAGCTAATGGCTCAGCATTGGCTGGAGGCTAGCAGTGTGCGGCTCAAAAACGCTTTTGCTAAAGAAGCTTTGGCAGGAAATGTTTCCGCTCTTTTAGAGTCCTGGTGCTTTGCCTCCTGCGACCATCGTTTAGAAAATGTACGGGCAGCGCTCACTGCCTTGGTGCGCCAGTGGTTTAAAGCTG
>SFRS01000160.1 GCA_004562175.1 bacterium
TGAGGTGGGTAACGCTTTGATTACCTGGGACCAAGTGGATGAGGCTGGCATCAATCCTTATAGCGATGTGCTCACCTTGGAAAAATATCGTGAGCTTTTTGGCGAAAACAAGCATGAATTCACCGGTGTGGACTACGTACAATATTACGCTGATTTGATCCGTGAGGCTGGTGCCGAGGTGGAGGTTATTTTTGCAAATCAGGCCAAGACGATTTTGCAATACACCGACTGTGTACTGAACTGCGATATCCATACTCGCGCCAGAACAAAGCGTATTCTGTTAGCTGCAGGCGCTAAGGTTGTGTGCAGTCTGGATGATATTTTGAATGCTTCTGTTAATGGCAGTGGCTGCAATGAGCGTTATGGCCTGTTGGGCTCCAACAAATCCACTGAAGATAAAATCAAGCTTTTCCCCCGCGAATGCCAAGGCATGGTGGAGGAGATTCAGGCAGGCATTTTAGAAAAAACCGGCAAGCATGTTGAGGTTATGGTTTATGGCGATGGCGCCTTTAAGGATCCTCAGGGCAAGATTTGGGAGCTGGCTGACCCGGTTGTTTCTCCTGCCTTCACCAATGGCCTGATTGGTACGCCCAACGAGCTGAAGCTGAAGTATTTGGCTGATAATGATTTCAAAAACCTTAGCGGCGTTGCTCTGAAGGATGCTATTTCTGCAGCTATTAAGGCTAAGAATGGCAGCTTGGTGGGCAATATGGCTTCCCAAGGTACCACCCCTCGTCAGCGGACCGATTTGATTGGCTCCCTGTGCGATTTGACCAGCGGCAGTGGTGACAAGGGCACTCCTGTGGTTTTAGTACAGGGCTATTTTGACAATTTCACTGATTAAGCTTGCTGCATAAGCAAAAAAACGTCCTTCGTAAGAGGGACGTTTTTTGTTTGACAGTTTTGTTATTGCGGGTTAAACTAATGCTTAGGAAATAGGATTAGCTTTGACATTATGAAAGAGGTGTACCTTATGAAAATTATTTGCATGGAACCCTTGGGGGTATCCCAAGCGAAAATTGCTAGCCTTGCTGCTCCGCTTGAGGCAGCAGGTCATGAATTTGTTTACTATACTACAAAGGAAACGGACCAAGCAAAGCTTTTGGAGCGGGTCAAGGATGCTGATATCCTCATGCTGGCTAACCAGCCCTTGAGCGCCGCTATTATTGAGCAGTGCCCTAATTTGAAGCTCATTGATATTGCCTTCACCGGTGTGGACCATGTAGGGCTGGAGGCTGCCCGCGCTCGCGGTATCGTAGCCTGCAATGCTGCAGGCTATTCCACAAACGCTGTGGCGGAGCTGACCTTTGGCCTTGCTATCAGCGCCATCCGCAATATTGTGGCCGTGGACAAGCGTTGCCGCGAGGGTGGCACCAAGGATGGCTTGGTGGGCTTTGAGCTTTTTGGCAAAACCTTTGGCGTAGTTGGCACTGGTGCCATCGGCTGTCGCGTAGCAAAAATCGCCAAGGCCTTTGGCTGCAAGGTGCTGGCTTATAGCCGCACTGTGAAGCCGGAATTGGCCGCTGAGGGCGTGGAATATGTGGATTTGGATACGCTCCTCGCTCAGTCCGATTTTGTGTCCCTGCACGTGCCCATGACGGCTGCCACCGCGAAGATGATCAATGCGGAGAGCATTGCCAAGATGAAGGATGGTGCAGTGCTCATTAACTGCGCCCGCGGCGGCGTTGTGGACAGCGAGGCACTGGCAGCGGCCTTGAACAGCGGTAAATTGGCAGCAGCTGGCATCGATGTTTTTGAGAACGAGCCGCCGCTGAGTGTGGAGCATCCCTTGTTGCATGCCAAAAATACGGTGGTTACTCCCCATGTGGCCTTCGCCAGCAAGGAGGCCCTGGAGGCCAGAGCCGATATCGTCTTTGCCAATATCGATGCTTTCTTGGCCGGGAAACCACAGAATTTAGTGAAGTGATAATTTAATAGTATAAAGCAATTCTTGAAGAAAATGAAAAATAAGGCGCGAATGTGATTAATAAACTTTCATATTCGCGCCTTTTTCATATTCTCCATAAAAGTCTAGAGAGCTTAACATTGTTGACACCAATAAAGGTTAAAAATGTAGTACACTTTAGATGCAGGATAAAGAGAAACCTTCCTCTAACGCTCTGAATCCCCCAAGCAAAACCAAAGCACTCCACAGCCTGACCCGTCAGGGCAGGCATGGGGGAGTGCCAAAGTGAACTTCAAGAAAAGGAGGTGGCAAGTATGTGGTGGGCTAAGACAGGTTATAAGGTTGCTTACGCCAGCATCGTAGGTGTGTGGGCAGTACTGATGTTTGTGGTTTTTACCTAAAAGCTCTTAAGGGAACGGATCCTTTAGGTTTGCAGAAAGGAGGCAGCAGGATGGATAGCACGACAATCTTAAGCATTGGCATTGTCGCCCTGATTTGTGTCGGCGGTATTTGGCTGATGGAGCATTAACGAACTCATAAAAATTCATAGCTAAGGGACTGATAAACTTGAACACTTTGGTAAACAATTCCATGGTTGCTGCAGCACCATGTTAGCCGCTCGCTGAAAGATGGTGAGCGGCTTTTTATGTTCAGGGAAATATTTCCTGCGCGTTTAGCAAAAAAGCGCCGGGCGGTTGCCCGGCGCAGGTACGCAGTAAGTATGTAATTACAGCACCTTTTGCAGCAGATTCAGTACGTTTTGATGGGTAATTTTTTGAAGGGTACTGTCGCTGTATTTGGTAGCTAGGTATTCAAGCAAGGGCTTGTAGTCCTGCACACCTTGGATATTATAGGGCGGATGGCTGATGCCGTCGAAGTCACTGCCAAAGCCTAAATGGTCGTCGTTGCCCATGAGGTTTAGCATGTGGTCGATGTGCTTATAAACGCTTTCAATGCAGGCGTTGTGGTAGTCGTCCTCTAAAAATTGTCCGGCGAAGGTGATGCCGATGAGACCATCGTTTTCGTTGATAGCCAAGATTTGCTTGTCGTCTAGATTGCGGGGGTGGGAGCACAGGGCCTTGGCATCGGAGTGGGTGGCGATAATGGGCTTGGTGCTAGTCTCGATGACATCCCAAAAGCCCGCGGGGGCGATGTGGGAGACGTCCACCAGCATACCAAGGCGATTCATTTCAGCCACGACCTTGCGGCCAAAAACAGTCAGGCCACCGCCGGAGCATTCCTCGTTGACGCCGTCAGCAATATCGTTGCGGTTGGCCAAAAGAGAAGCACATTGATGATTGAGCACGTCCGCAGCGTCGGCCTTGGTGCGTACCTGCAGAATGTCGATGCCCTGTTCCTTGAGCTTGCGCATTTGCTGGAGATAAGTATCCAAAAGCAGCATGGTGTAGCGCAGCCCGCCACCGTAGCGATACTCCGGGGTGGGGACGAACATGGCGTAAAATTGCAGCATACCGCCTAGCTCTAGCTGGCGTTTAATATCGATGTGCTGCTTGTTTGCGTATAAATCGATTTGCTTCTTATAAAGTTCGGTAAGTGTATCACAGTGACAATCGCAAATAAACATTGTTTAGTACCTCCGTAGAGATCGCCTATAAGGCATCATCTACTTCACAAAGGCTCCTAGACGTACCTCTAGCACGCCGTCGTCGCCTTTGCTCGTATCTAATACCTTCTAGACGACCTTTGTTGTTAATAGCGTAATTATTATATCTCTTATAAAAAGAGAGGCCCCTCTCTAAAGAGGAGCGCTCTCAAGTTGTTCATTAATAACCGGTGTAGTAGAAGAAGAAGGTCATGCCGATGGTTACAGCCATAGCGCCCATCATGGGGATGAAGGTGCGCTTTACCAAGTCAAAGCTGGAAACACCGCCCATGCCGGAGGATACTACGATAACCGCGGTAATGGGGGAGCAGCTACGCATGATGGAGGCTGCAAAGTGCATGGGCAGCAGCATCAGAACGGGATGCAGGCTGGTGGCAGCGGCAACAGCGGGAGTCAAGGCTGCGAAAGCGAAGAAGGGCGCGTTGCCGGAGCCCATAACGATGGCAGAACCACCGATAATAGCCACCATTACCAGCATCATAGCCATAGGACCGAAGCCCAAGCTTTGGCTGCCGTCAATCATAGCCTTAATGGTGCCCATGGAAATGAGACCTTTGGCAAAGGTTTGACCTGCTACAACCAGAGTGATTACGTTGGCCATTTGCAGACCTAAGCCGTCGAAGAAGGTTTGGATATCGCCCAAAACCTTGTGGCCATCGCGCCAACGAATATATTCGCAAATTACACCGACGAAGAGACCAATAAACATAGCCATAACAATGTTCATCTTAATCCAGGTAATCCACAGGGAGCTGAAGCTCAAAATTAAAGCCAGAGGAATAACAGGCAGGATGGCATAGAAGGTCGGTGCAGTATCGGACTCGTCCTTAACGGTTTCCACGTCAATGGGTTTAACCACATGGCCGTCACGCTTATCCATATATTTTTGGGTCAGATAATGCAGTGCGCCGACAACGACGAAGGCTACAGCAACGATGGGCACTTGGTAGTGGCTCCAATAGAAAACGGGGTCCACACCGGCGGTTTCAGCGGACAAAATGGTGCCGGTGTCACTGGGACTCCAGTCAAAGCACAGGGTGGTGGCAACTGCAGCAGTTGCAGAAAGACGGGACACACCCAGGCCAATCAAAATGGGGAACATGGTTACCATCAGCAGCATAGCCAAACCGGAGGCGCTGTTGATGCACAAACCGATGAGCATACCTACGATCCAAGTAGCACTCATAACGATGTAGGGGGATTTCAAAGCCAAGAGAGGCTTAATGGTCAGGCGAACCAAAGCACGGGAGGCGCCAATTTTGTCCATATATTTAGCGAAAGCACCTACGGACATAATGTTCAGACCCAGCTTGCCTACATTGGAGCTTAAGGTTGCGCGGATGAACTCAAACGCATCCAAAAATACGGAACCAGTGGTAGCCTTAGCTCCTAGAATTTGGCCATAGCCAAGAATAGAGGCCAGCCACATCAAAATCATACCACCCAAAAAGAGCACGGGTTGTGGTTTGAACTTTTTGTAGATGAGATAACCTACCCAAAAAGTTACCACAGCAGAAATAACAACACCCATTTGCAACATCCTTTCTTTACATAATTTTTGTGCAAAAAATTGTTAAATCTATTATATCATGAATGAGCAGATGGGGGCAAGAAAAACCTGCCCCTTTTGTATGTACAGAAGAGACAGGCGTTAGATTGAAGGAAAATTATAATCAATTTGGGACTTCCAGCTTTCTGGTTCATCGCTATACATATCGTTGTTGGCGTGGTCCCCGGCCACAACCATCAAGGGATAAAGATGCACATGCTTATAACCACGCTCCTGAAGTTTGGCTAATACTGTGGCAAAATTGGGCTTATCCTCATCCTCAACCGTACCTACCAGCACTGGGGCCTTGCACGCATCAAAGAGCTCCTGTAGCTTGACATAGGTGGTGCCATGGGCAGCATTATTGGCTCTGGGGGTGCCATGCCCCATGAAGATTACACCCTCGTCCTCAGCCAAGGGCGGCAGCTGCTCCAAAAGCGCGTTGACAGCCAGCTGATAATCTTCCTCGTTAACAATGAGGGGCCTACTGATGCTGATGCTCTTAAAAAGGGGCAGAAACTTTTCCTTGAGAGCCAAAATTTTTTGCTCAAATTCTTCGCCGTGCAGCAAATGGGTGGGCTGGAGGACTACCTCCTTGTAGCCTGCCAGTGCCAGCTTGTGTAGAATAGCTTCTGTGTCGTCAACAAAAATGCCGCGGGCGGCAAGACGTTTACGAATGATATTGGAGGTGAAGGCACGGTATTGGTCAAAGTCAGGCAAGGCTGTGGCTAAGGCTGCTTCAATGCCGCCGATATCCTTCTTACGGGTTTCGTCAAAGGTGGAGCCAAAGCTGATGACTACTAATGCTTTTTTATTCTTCATGGTTAACCTCATTTCGTATTTATTGTGCTTCTATTATAGCATACATTGCTTTGGTAAAAAAATACTCTCCGTCAGCTACGGGCGGAGAGTATGGAATAATTTCTTGTTTGGGGAATGCTTATTTGTGCAGTGCATCCCAGGCTTGGTCTGCCTTTTCTACGAAGATCTTGCGTACT
>SFRS01000161.1 GCA_004562175.1 bacterium
GTAATCATTTTCTACTCCTATTTTTGGCAATGCTCACAATATACTGTGCCACGCCCGCCAATTTTTGTTCCTACCAGTACAGCGCCACATTTCTTGCATGGCTCGCCCTTGCGTCCATATACCAAAAGATGATTTTGGTTGTCACCCTTGTTGCCCTCGCCATCCTTGTAGTCGCGGAAGGTGGTGCCACGATTCTTGATGCCCTGAGCAATAACAGCATTGATAGCCTTGCAAAGCTCCACAACCTCCTCTTGACTCAAGGTGTTGGCCAAGCGCATGGGCAAAATACCGGACAGAGCCAAGCATTCATCAGCATAAATATTGCCCAAGCCAGCGATTACCCTTTGGTCCAAAATAAAGGTTTTGACGGGCTTGCGACTCTTGGCAGCCAAGGGAGCCAAATACTCCGCTGTGAAGCCCTCGCTCAAGGGCTCAGGCCCCAATGTTTCGTAGCCCTCGATATAGGCATCATCATTAGTCACCAAATACAGCGTGCCAAAGGTGCGGATATCCGTGAACCACATGGTCACGCCATCGGTGAGGGTGAATTTGATTTTGGCATAAGCAGGGGGCTCTAGCTCGCTTTTTTGCGCGATCAGTGCTCCCGTCATGCGCAGGTGGACAATGAGCCTTTGATTCTCATCCGTTTGCAGCACCAAATATTTGCCCTTGCGGCCCACCTTGTGAATGGTCTTGCCCACCAAGCCTTCTACAAACTTTTCTTTAGTGGGATGCTTAATCAATCTATCTAAATATACCTCTACGGAGGTTATTTTTTTACCTTCAATATGGGGAGCAAGGGTCTTTCTAACCTGCTCCACCTCCGGCATCTCTGGCATAATAATTACTCCTCTCCAAACTTAAGCTTTAGTAATTTGTTATCAGTACAATCGCGGTGATTATCTTAACGCATGTTTAAATCTATGCTAACTTAATGTGTAGATTAGTAATTAGTAATTGGCAAGGGAGCTGTAATTTTTAGCAAATGAGTGGCTGGAACAATAGAAGCAAGCGTTTCGAAAACGTAAATCCTTCTGCGAACAGATTGGACACCGCAGCTTCGTGATTGTTCCCCACGAAATTTGCGTTAAGAAAATTACCGCGAGCTTGACGATTACTAATCACAATCTTAATATTTACAATCTTACTATTTACAATCTAATTATTTCGTCTCCGCCCAGTTTTTACCAAAATTAACTTCAGCCAATAACGGTATCTCCATACTTACCGCATTCTGCATTGCCTCTTGCACCAGTGCCGCTACCTTCTCCTTCTCGTCCTCAGTGACCTCCAGCACAAGCTCATCGTGCACCTGCAAAAGAATGCGACTCTTCAGCTGTGCAGCTTCTAAAGCGCGCTGCACATCAATCATCGCCTTCTTCATAATATCCGCCGCTGTGCCTTGAATAGGCGTGTTAATCGCCGTGCGCTCCGCAAAGCTGCGCAAATTGAAATTGCTGTGGCGAATATCAGGCAAATAACGTCTGCGACCCATCAGCGTGCTCACATAGCCCTGCTCCCGCGCCTTAGCCACGATCTCTTCCATATACTTTTTCACGCCCGTATAGCGCGCAAAATAGCTTTCAATATAGCCCGCAGCCTCCTTGCGAGAAACCTGCAGCTGGTTGGCCAAGCCAAAATCGCTGATGCCGTACACAATACCAAAATTTACCGCCTTGGCCTTGCTGCGCTGTTGGCTAGTAACCTCATCTAAAGGCAGCCCAAACACCTCCGCCGCCGTGCGCGCATGCACGTCCTGACCATGGCGGAAGGACTCGAGTAACAAATTATCCTGAGCAATGCAAGCCAAAATGCGCAATTCGACTTGGGAATAATCGCAGCTCATGAGGTAATCATAGCCTGCGCCAGGTCCGAAAATGCGGCGAATCTGCTTGCCCTCCTCGGTGCGAGTGGGAATATTCTGCAGATTGGGGTCCGTGCTGGACAAGCGACCCGTCACGGTAACTGTCTGCTGGAAATGGGTGTGAATGCGTCCTGTTTTGGCATTCACCAAGGGCTTCAAGCCATCCAAATAAGTGGATTGCAGCTTGGCCAGCTTGCGATGCTCCAAAATAGTATCAATCAAAGGATGCTTGCCCTGCAGAGCCTCCAGCACCTTCACATCCGTGGAATAGCCTGTTTTCGTCTTTTTAATCACCGGCAGCTGCAAATGCTCGAAAAGCACCACGCCCAGCTGCTTAGGAGATTTCAGGTTGAAGCTTTCTCCGGCCTGCTCCTCGGCCAAGCGCTCCAGCTTGGCAATGCGGAAGCTCATATCCTCGTTGAGCTGGTCCAAAAGCTCCATATCTGGCGTAATGCCGTTGTACTCCATCCGGGCCAGCACCGGCGCCAAGGGCAGCTCCAGCTCCTTATACAGCGCCAGCTGCTCCCTTTGCTCCAGCTGCTCCTTTAAAAGAGGCACCAGTTGGGCAATATTCTCTGCCTCGGTAGGCAAGGGATTAGTCAAATAACGTTTTTGCAAATCTGCCATAGCATAGGAGCTGTGACCAGGATCAGCCACATAGGCCGCCAAGGCCACATCCTCCACCAAGCCTTGAGGGACAATCCCTTGGCACAGGCAGCATTTATAAATCTCTTTGGTATCCACGGTCTGCTTCAGGCAGGGACAAGCGAGCCACGCTTTAAACTTATCCCAGCACTGACTCATGGTATCCAAGATATAAACTTTATCATCGTGCAGAATCTCTACTCTGCTAAAATAGAGCTCCGGCAGGCTACCAGAAACCTTGGCCACAAAGGGCACAGCTTCCGCAGCTTGGCTCAACTCCTTGAAAAGCTTCTCCGCCTGCTCACCGCCGCTCACAGTGATAACCTGTGCAGACTCCTGCTCCACGGTCTCGCCGAACAAATCAAAGCTCTGCTGCTCACCGCCCAACACTGCAGCAAAACGCTCATACATATTGCGGAATTCCAAGTCCTGCAGCAGGGTGCGCGCTTCCTCCTTAATAGGCTTTAGCTCGTACAGCGCCACATTGGTATCCACAGGCGCTTCCGTGCAAATGGTGGCCAGCTTTTGGCTTAGCAGTGCGGACTCCTTATTGGCCTCCAGCTTGCTCTTCAAAGCCTTGGCCGTCACCTTATCAATATTTTCCAACACATTGGCCACTGTGCCGTATTCTTTAATCAATTTAATGGCCCCCATGAGGCCCTTGAGCTCGATGAGCTGCTTGGGCTCTAGGCCCTCGTAATTGGCCGCAAATTCCGCCTCATCGAAGATTTGGATGTCGCTGATACCACGCTTGGTATAATATACCTTAGTGCGCTTGTCCACCAGCTGCAGCTCATCCCTGTCACCGGTGACGATGATGACTTCGATATCCTCAGGCGCCGTCTTGGCAAAGGTGCCAATGATATCGTCGGCCTCGTAATTATCCAGCTCCAAGGTGCGAATGCCAAGAGCATCCAAAACCTTCATGGACAGGGGAAATTGCTCGCTGAGCTCGCTGGGCGTAGGCTTGCGCTGCCCCTTATAGTCAGCATAAAGCTCGGTACGGAAGGTTTTGCGAGACTTGTCAAAGGCCACTGCCATATAACGGGGCTGCAAATCCCCCAAAAGCTTCAGCAGCATGTTGCACAGGCCATAAACGGCGCCGGTGTGTACACCCTGCTTGTTCATCAAAGGGGGTAAAGCGAAAAATGCTCTATGAATCAGGCTGCTGCCATCTATTACTAAAAATTTATCTGCCATTTTTATTGCTCCTCTTATAACGAAAATAGGGGTTATCTTTAAGCCTCTATGGGCTTTATTATACCATATTTCAGCAGTTTTTAGTTAAAAGATAAAGCACTCCTAGCATTTTCCTTTAGAAAGTGGTGTAAGCTGCACCAGCTTCCTCTTTTCTTTTTCCGTCAAGGTAGTATAATAAAAATCAAAGAGTAAAGGAGGCGTATTTATGCTTTTAG
>SFRS01000003.1 GCA_004562175.1 bacterium
CCAGCATCTTTAGCACCATGGGATCATCGTGGCCCAGAATATCCAGCTTGACCAAGCGGTCATTGATGCTGTGATAATCGTAATGGGTGGTAATGGTGGGCTCATCCGGCTTATCTGCAGGTCGATTCATGGGCGTAATATAGTGTATGTCCATATTGCGCGGCACAACCATGATGCCACCGGGATGCTGGCCTGTAGTACGCTTGATGCCCGCCAAGCCCTCCACCAGCTCGGCAATCTTGGCCGGATGGGCGTGGCGATTATTTTCTTCGTAATATTTTTTGATATAACCCACGGCAGTTTTATTGGCTACCGTGGCAATGGTTCCCGCACGGCACACATTGTCGCGACCGAATAGCTCCTCTGTGTACTTGTGCGCCACTTCCTGGTCGGACAGGGGATACGGACTGGGGTCATCCGGGTCATGTCCACCAGAAAAGTTTAAATCAATATCAGGTACCTTGTCGCCGTGGAAGCCCAAGAAAACGGCAAAAGGAATATCATGCCCGTCCCGCACCATGGGTGCTCCGCATTCAGGACAGGCCTTCGGCGGCAAGTCAAAACCTGAATCCACCTCATTGTGCACAAAAAACTCGCTGTGGCGGCATTCTGGACAACGATAGTGGGGCTTCAAGGCGTTCACCTCAGTGATATCCAGCATGGTGGCCACAAAAGAGGAACCAACGCTGCCACGAGAGCCAACCAAATAGCCACGGTCCAATGAGTGCTTAACCAGCTTGTGGGCGATATAATACAGCACAGAGAAGCCATTGCCGATAATAGCGTCCAGCTCCATTTTCAGCCGGTCCTCGACAATTTGGGGCAGGGTATCCCCATACCAAGCATGGGCCTTGGCATAGGAAAGATTTTTCACCGCAGCCTCGGCACCAGGAATAGCAGGTGAATAAAGCTGGTCCCTGTCGGGCACAGGCTTAATGCGCTCCACCATATCCGCTATTTTATTTGTATTGGTGACAACTACCTCATAAGCAACTTCCTCGCCTAAATAGGCAAATTCCTCCAGCATTTCTTCCGTCGTGTGCAGGTACAGGGGCGGCTGGAGCTCAGCATCCTTGTAATTTTGGGCAGCCTGCAAAATGGTCCTCAGCTTGGCATCCTCTGGGTTAAGAAAATGGACATCACAGGTAGCCACTACCAGCTTGCCCAACCGCTTGCCTAGCTCGTAAATTTTGCGGTTGTGCTCCTTCAGGTCCTCGGTGGTACAGAAGCCCTCCCGCACCAAAAACATATTATTGCCCGTGGGCTGGATTTCTAGATAATCATAAAAGCCCGCAATCTCCTCCAGCTCTGCATCGCTAGCACCGCTGCGTACAGCCTGGTAAAGCTCGCCTGCCTCGCAGGCTGACCCGATAATGAGCCCCTCCCGGTATTGGGAAATAATCTCCCTAGGCAGCAGAGGGCGTTTATTAAAATGCCGCAAATGGCTGATGGTAACCAGCTTATATAAATTGCGCAGACCGATTTCATCCTTGGCCAGCAAAATGATGTGGTGACTGCGGATCTTAGGCGTGCGGCTTTTCTTCAGAGTATCTGTTGGCTCCTGGTCCATATCAGCACCCTTCAAGGTTCTGTCGCTGATCAAATAGCCCTCCATACCAAAAATCAGCTTCAAATCACTGCCCTCGGCAGCATCATAGCAGAAGGGAAAGGCCTGCACCACGCCGTGGTCCGTAATGGCCAAGGCCTTGTGTCCCCATTTGATGGCCTGCTTCACCAAGCCCTCCATGGGGGTGAGGCCGTCCATCTTGCTCATTTTGGTGTGGCAATGCAGCTCCACTCTTTTTCTTGCGGCGTTGTCCACACGGGGCTTTTCTTCCTTCTCCAGCTTCATCAGTCCTGTGACCTGCATGCTGAATTCGTCCATCATAAACTTGTCTCGGGACACGTTGCCCTGCACCCTGAGCATGGTACCCAGCTTGAGCTTATCCTTGAGCTCGTTGCAGGCCTTATGGGTGGCGGTCAAATTCTCCTTATCGCCCTTGAACATGATTTTCAAGGTCATGCCATTGGTTTCATCGCAGATGTTGAAGGACAAAATCACAAAGCCCATCCTAGTTTCATGCTCCACAAAGGTTTGCAGTCCCCCATCCTTGTCCAAGGTTTTGACGACCTTGCCCTCGATGACAACTTTATCCTCATCTTCAATTATAGAATCAATTTTGCGCACTTGCCCTTTAATGGCGCGTCCCCACAAAAGTCCTGTGTCTTTCTTTTGTCCGTACAGAGCTTCATAGGCCTGCATATATGCCAACTCGTCCGCACTAGGCTCACTCGGCTCCGGTGGCAGAGATGGGTCTGAATAACCGCCATAAGACTCCAGCTGCAGCCTTTCCTTAGCCTTGAGCACAGCTTCTCCTTCGGACATCTCGCAGGTAGGGCTGGGTCGCTCCGTTTGCCCAATCTCCATGTCTACAGGCTCCGGCGGCAAGGGTAGCTCCTCCGGCACAGGCTCACCCGTGCAATCCGTGATCTCAACCTCTGGCTCCAAATCTCCACGAGGCAGGGAACACTTGCTGCCATCACCATCACAGAGCATATCCACCTGCTGTAAAGAAAAGGCAGCGGCCAATTTTGCAGCCGCTGCCTGGATGATACCTTGGGTCAGATGGGCAGCGCAGGTAAAATGCACCTCCCACTGACGGGTAGTTTCATCAACACAAATCTGGTTGATATGCATTAAACGCAGCTGCAAAAGCTCACTTTCGGTAAATGACTGAGCAGACAAAAAAGCAAAGAACTTTTCCTCATCGGGCATAATGCAATATTTAGTTTGCATCATGTTATCCTTTCATTACATATACATCTAAATATTATAGATGGCAAAACCCTTAGTATTTGGAGTTTTCGACGCTGACGACGCCCTCAATACTTTGTAGGCCACGAATATAATCCGCACCCTCCACGTTTTTGCCGATTTTTAAATACAAATCAATAACTAAGCTATTTTTATCCTTATTCTTTTTCACATTCAAGGATTTCACCTGAATACCGATGGATGTCAAATAGCCGGTAACATCTGTGATTGCACCATTGCGATTGCCGGTGGTGATGCGTACAAAGCGCCTGTCACTGCGACTGGTGGCCGCAAAGCGCTTCTCCCAGGTGTGGAAGGTCACCAAGGTAATCATGGTAATCACTGTAGCCATAGTGCTCAAAAAGAACATGCCACTGCCCACAGCAAGACCAATGGCAGAAACCATCCACAGGCTAGCCGCCGTGGTAAGACCACGAATGGTCAAGCCCTCGTGCAAAATGGTGCCGGCACCCAAAAAGCCGATGCCGCTGACCACCTGTGCCGCGATACGTGCTGAATCGCGACGGGCGCCCAAATCAGTATCATGCATGGCCGTGGCCGGAGCCACGTCATCAAAGCCATACATGGAAACTAGCATAAACAGGGCCGAGCCCACGCACACCAAAATATGGGTACGAAAGCCAGCAGGTCTATCGCCGCTGCCCCTCTCGATGCCCACAATGCCACCGAGAATCGCAGCCACTACCAGCCGGACAACCATCATGATATCTTTATTCTCCTGTAGCCAAGCCAGGTTGTCCAACATTTACAACACCTCGAATTACAGCTCCTTCAGCAGCTCCTTAATTGCAGCCACATAATCGCTTGCTAAAGGCAGCATTTTTACTTCGCCATTCTTGCGAATCTTGACCTCCAGCTCGCCGGTTTGCAGGGTCTTGGGACCTACAACCACGCGCAGCGGGTAGCCAATCAAATCTGCATCCTTAAATTTCACACCAGGACGCTCCTTGCGGTCGTCGATGACCACTTCCAGTCCTGCATCCAACAGCTGATTATAAATTTCTTCTGCCTTGGCAGTGCTTTCAGCGTCCTTCACATTTACGGGTACCACCAGTACTTGGTAGGGAGCAATAGCAGCTGGCCAAATCATGCCGTCCTTGTCATTGTTTTGCTCCACGGCTGCAGCCATGGTACGACCCACGCCAATGCCATAGCAGCCCATAACCATGGGTTGCTCCTTGCCATTTTCGTCCAAGAAGGTAGCCTTCATAGCTTGGCTGTATTTAGTGAACAGCTTGAAGACTTGGCCAACCTCGATACCACGAGCCTTCTTTACAGGTGCGCCACAGTGGGGGCAGGGATCGCCCTCAGCCATCAGGCGAATGTCAGCCACATAGGTGGGAGTGAAATCACGACCGGGGTTTACGTTTACCAGATGGTAGCCTTCTTCGTTAGCACCGCAGCAAATGTTGTGCATCTTCATGACGCTTTGGTCTACAACGATGATAACCTTTTTTTGGTCCAGACCCACAGGTCCCATGTAACCGCCCACAGTGCCAGCTTGAGCCAGCATTTCGGGCTCTGCCATTTCCACTTCGTTTACGCCTACGGTGTTGACAACTTTAATCTCGTTTACTTCGTGGTCACCGCGTACAAAACACAGGATGAGACCCTTTTCGCTTTGGAAGGCCACTGCCTTCATAGATTTTTCTACGGGTAGCTTCAGATATTTGCACACATCCTCGATGGTTTTGCAGTTGGGAGTGGAAACCTTTTCCACAGCCAAAGCTTCTTCATCGGCTGCTTCAATCAGGTGCAGCTCGGCCTTTTCGATGTCGGCTGCGTAATCACATTCAGAGCAGTAGACAATTTCTGCTTCACCGCTTTCAGCCAGTACCATGAATTCATGGCTGCCGTTGCCGCCGATAGCGCCACTATCAGCCTCAACAGGGCGATAGGTTAAGCCACAGCGATCAAAAATACGGCTGTAAGCATCATACATTTCTTCGTAAGATTTATCAAGGCCTGCTTCATCGCGGTCGAAGGAGTAAGCGTCCTTCATGATGAAGTCACGGCTGCGCATGAGGCCAAAACGGGGACGACGCTCGTCGCGGAATTTATCCTGAATTTGGTACAAATTCAAGGGCAGCTGGCGATAGGAGCGCACATCGGCCTTCACCACGGTGGTTACCATTTCCTCATGGGTGGGGCCCAGACAATATTCATGGCCATGGCGATCCTTCAGGCGGATCATTTCTGCGCCATAAGCGCCCCAACGGCCGCTCTCCTGCCAGATTTCTGCAGGCTGCAGAATGGGCATCATGATTTCTTGGGCACCCTTGCGATCCATTTCCTCGCGAATAATATTTTCAATCTTTTTGATGACACGCCAAGCCAAGGGCAGCAAAGTGTACATGCCATTGGTAGATTTGCGCATAAAGCCAGCGCGCAGCAGCAGCTGATGGCTGGGAATTTCCGCCTCGGACGGAACCTCGCGCAGGGTGGGTGCATACATTTTAGAAACTCTCATTAATGGGATACCTTCCTCTCCAGTAAAATTTTATCTATTTCAGCAAAAAGCTCGTTGATAAGTTGCTCCTCCGGCACCTTACGCAGCACCTGACCCTTGCGGAAAATCAGGCCCTCGCCAATGCCACCGGCCAAGCCCACATCGGCCTCCCTGGCCTCGCCGGGACCGTTGACCACGCAGCCCATAACAGCCACAGTGATGGGCTCAGTGATGCCCTCCAAGCGGCGCTCAACCTCTAAAGCCAGCTTTTCCAAATTGATGCGGGTGCGTCCGCAGGTGGGACAGCTAATCAGTGTGGGACCATGCTCACGCAGGCCCAGAGCCTTCAAAATATCGTAGGCTACCTTCACCTCGTTCACTGGGTCACCTGTTAAAGAAACGCGAATAGTGTCGCCAATGCCCTCGGCCAAAAGAGTGCCGATGCCCACAGCGGATTTGATGATGCCGCTGTTCACGGTACCTGCCTCGGTGATGCCCACATGCAAGGGATAATCACATTGGCTGGCCAGCAATCTGTAGGCCGCCAAAGTCAAAGGCACATCGTGGGCCTTTAAGGACACCTTGATATTGCGGTAATCCATGTCCTCTAAAATACGAATATGACGCCAAGCTGCCTCCACCAGAGCCTCCGCGGTGGGATGCCCGTATTTTTCCAGCAAATCCTTAGGCAAGGAGCCGGCATTAACACCAATGCGAATGGGGATGTTGCGCACGCGAGCAGCCTCCACCACCGCACGCACCCTGTCCTCACCACCAATATTACCCGGATTCAGGCGCAAGCCATCCACCCCGGCCTCAATGGCGGCCAAGGCCAGCCTGTAATCAAAATGAATATCTGCAATCACGGGAATGGGGCTCTCCTTGCAAATAGTCTTGAGCCCCTCGGCTGCTGCCATATCAGGCACAGCGCAGCGAATAATATCACAGCCCGCATCGGCCAGACGCTTGATCTGGTCTAATGTAGCTGCTGCATCATCAGTATGGGTATTGGTCATGGACTGCACAGCAACAGGAGCATCGCCCCCGATAAGCACACCGCCCTCATTTAATTGACGTGTTTTTCTTCGTGTGAACACAAGCTTCACCTCTTAACGTGTTATATCCTTAACAGTGGAAAAAATGGTCAAAGCCAAAATCAAGGCCACCCCCACCATTTGAATATTGTTCATAGCCTTGCTGCCCAAGGGCTTGCCTCTGAGCCCCTCCAGGCACAACAAAACAAAATGCCCTCCATCCAAAGCCGGTAAGGGTAGTAGATTGATTACACCCAAATTGATGCTCAAAAAGGCCACGAAATTCATTAGAGGCAACAGGCCCTTTTCCGCCACCTGCCCCGCCATTTGGGCCACGCCCAGGGGCCCGGAAACCTCCGCCGGAGCCCTGCCGGTTATAATCTTAGCCAAGCCATCAATCATGGCCGTAATAACAAATTTGGTATAGCTAACGCCCTCTTTAAGAGAGGCAGCCAAGCTCATCTCCACCTTTTCAAATTTGGGAGTGATACCAATCAAGGGTCGCTTGGCTTCCTGGTCATACTCAGGCTGCAGCGTATATTGCTTGACCTTGCCCTGACGCTCCGCCTCCAGTTTTACCTCCTTGGAACCGTTGGCACGCAGAGTAACAACTATTTCCTTCCAATCCTGCATGGGCTTGCCATTGATGCTGAGGATTTTGTCACCCTCTCTGAGGCCGGCCTTGTCCGCAGCCATGCCCAGCATCACATTGCCTAGCACGGGCTCGTTAACCAGTCTGTCCATGCCTTGGAAGAAGAAGATGCCAGTAAACAAAAAGATTGGCAGAATAAAATTCATCAAGGAGCCGGCTAAAATCACCAGCATCCTTCTGGGAATAGATTTTGATTTAAAGGAGTCCGGGGTTACCGGATCATCGGGGTCCATGCCCGCGATTTTATTATAGCCACCAAGAGGAATGGCACGCAAACTGTACAGCGTGTCCCCATCCTTTTGCTGGTAAAGCTTGGGCCCAAAGCCGATGGCAAACTCGTCCACACGCATGCCGGTGAGCTTGGCAGTGATAAAATGACCAAACTCATGGACGGTGACTAGGATACCAAAGACTAAGATAGCCGCTAGTATAGTAAGCATAAAACCTCCTAAAGAGATAGCCAATAAAGCACCATATACTTCGTCAGGGCTCCTAGGAGTATTATTCATACGCCGTCGTCGCCCTTCCTCGTCTCTGGCACTTTCTTGACTATCTGAGAAAACTCAAGTTACAAAGAACTTATCAATGCTTGCGCCGCTCTACGAGCAGCTGCGTCTGCCACCTCAATGTCCTCAATAGTGGGAGTAGCAACACTCCGGTGCTTTTGAGTAACAGTGGCGGTAATATAGGGAATATCTAAATACTTAATCTTGCCCTCTAGGAAAGCGTTCACAGCCTCCTCATTGGCTGCATTGAAGGCGCAGGGCAGCGTACCGCCGGCCTTGCCGCAGTCAATGGCAATCTTCAGGGAGGGGAAGGCCTCCAAATCCGGCGCTTCAAAGGTTAAGCTGCCGTATTTTACTAAATCCAATTGGTCGAAGGCATAGGGATAGCGCTCCGGCCAGCTCAGTGCGTACTGAATGGGCAAGCGCATATCCGGATCGCCCATTTGGGCAATAACGCTTCCGTCACAAAACTCAACCAAGCTGTGCACAATGCTCTGGGGATGCACCACCACAGCAATTTTTTCGTAGGGCATATTAAAGAGCCAATGGGCTTCGATAACCTCCAGGCCCTTATTGGCCAAGGTGGAGGAATCAAGAGTCACCTTCTTGCCCATACTCCAATTGGGATGGTTGAGGCACTCAGCCAGCGTCACATTTTCCAGCTCGCTCCGCTTCCTGCCGCGGAATGGTCCGCCTGAAGCAGTGATAATCAAGCGCTTAACTTCATTTTCCTTGCCCCCGCGCAGGGCTTGGAAAATAGCACTATGCTCGCTGTCCACCGGCGTCAGGCTGACACCCTTGTCCGCCACAGCCTGCATCACAATACTGCCCGCCGCCACCAAGGTTTCCTTGTTGGCTAGGGCGATATTTTTACCGCAGTTGATGGCGGCCAAGGTGGGACGCAGTCCTGCATAGCCCACCATAGAGGCCAGCACTGTATCTGCCCCCGCGTAGGTAGCAGCAGCCAGCACGCCCTCCTCACCGGCCAGAATCTCAGTCCGACCGTGGTAACGCTTCATGAGCCTTGCAGCCGCTTCCTTGTCGCTTAACACCGCCAAGTCCGGCTGCAAAGTCCTGATTTGCTCCTCCAAAAGCTCGTCGCTTTTGTGGGCCACCAAGGCTTTAATTTTTATCTTGTCAGGATTGGCCAGCGCCACCTCCACGGTCTGACGACCGATGGAGCCGGTACTGCCTAAAAGAGCAATATTCTTCATGCTTTACTCCTTACCAATGACACAAAACACCAATGCTACAAAATAGCAACGCTAGATAGCTTAAAATTCGTACATCCTAAAAATACTGATGAATAACAGCACATAATAAACCACAGGAGCGGTGAACAAAAGGCTGTCAAAGCGGTCTAATACACCGCCATGCCCGGGGAAAATATTGCCGGAATCTTTAATCTCAAAGGAACGCTTAATGATGGACTCCACCAAATCGCCCACCGGTGCAAAAAAGGCCACTACCACGCCCAAAAGGCAGGCCTGCCACAGGGCAATACCCAAGTAGAAAAGGCTCAGCACCATCACGGTGATGAAGCAGCCTACAAAGCCGCATACAGCGCCCTCAAAGGACTTTTTCGGACTCACGCGACAGAAGGGAGTTTTGCCGAAGGCACGCCCGAAGAAATAGGCAAAGGTATCGCTGGCCCAAGTTCCCAAAAGCACTACCCACAGGCAAATCTCACCGTATTCAAATACTCTAAAGCCCAAATCAATATGGGGGCCACCATCAAAGGTGCGCAGCAAAATCACGTGGGTAAATAATAACCCACAATAGAGCATACCCCACGCTGAAAGCGCTGTATCCATGAGCCAGTTTTCGCCTTCACGATGACAATGACGCCACAGGCCTTCAATAGCTATAAAAATTGTAAATAGAGCTGCCAGCATTAATGTAAAAGCCAGTGTAAACACCTGCTCCATTTCCACGTAATAGCCCAAAGCAGCCATGCCCACCATGAGCAAGCTCCCCAGGCCGGAGGTCAGTGGGTACACATGGTAGCCCTTGCTGGCTGCCATTTTGTGATATTCATGCCAGCCAATGAGGGATAGCACAAGCACTGCACCGGAAAAAATCACGCCACCCTTGGTGATGATGGCGATGGCCGCAGCGATACCCACCAAGCCCGTAATAATACGAGTTAACATAAAACTATCCACCTTATTTCTCTAGTAATCCAGTCTGCCTAGTACAGCAGCTTCCTGAGGGGACAAACCTTATTTTTCCACCAGACCACCGAAGCGACGCTCCCGTCCCTGATAAGCCAAAATGGCATCCACCAAATGGTCCGGAGTAAAGTCCGGCCAATATGTCTTGGTTGTCCAAATTTCTGCATAGGCAATCTGCCAAAGGAGGAAATTACTAATACGCAAATCACCGCCGGGACGAATGAGCAAATCCGGAGCCGGCAGGCCTGCTGTATACAGATGGTCCTCCACCACCTGATTATCTATTTTCGCTACATCCAGACGACCCTCTGCAACCTCGCGAGCAATGCCCTGTACCGCGTGCAGAATCTCCGCCTGACCACCGTAGTTAATAGCCAAATTTAAAATGATACCAGTATTATCCTTGGTTTCCTCGATAGCGTGGTCCATCTTTTGCTTGACCACCTCGGGCAACCCCTCTCTGGAACCAATAAAACGTACTTGAACGTTATTGTCGTTGAATTCTTGAATCTCGTTAGTCAAATAACGGCTTAAAAGCTCCATGATGAAGTTAACCTCCGTCACGGGCCGTTTCCAATTTTCTGTAGAAAAAGCATAGGCGCTGATAACCTTCACACCTAACTTGTCCGCTGCCTTCACAATGGTCTTCAGAGTTTCGGCACCCTGCTGATGACCAAAGGTGCGCACCTTGCCCTGAGCCTTAGCCCAGCGACCATTGCCATCCATAATGATTGCGATATGCTCCGGGATATTATTCATGTCCAAGCCTGCGGTATCCACCACAATATTGTTGGCCACTTTTCTTCTGGTCTGAAACAAGCCTTTAAACACCATAATCAAGCCTTTCAGTCGTTAATTTTGTAAATCCTACAAATAGAAAGACAGGCCCCCGCAAGGAGGGCCTCCTTCCTGATTTTAGCCTTATACTTACTCGATAGCGCCAACCGGGCATTGAGCAGCGCATGCGCCGCATTCTACGCAATCTTCACCGATTTCGTATTTGCCATCAACCTCTTTAATAGCGCCAACGGGGCAGGTAGCAGCACAGCCACCGCAGCCTACGCAAGCTTCTTTATCAATCTTCAGAGCCATTCACCAGCACCTCCTTCCTTATACTCTGTACACTACAGTAAGAACTAATTTATTGCAAGACAGAACCCGCTGTCTTACTACATATTTACGCACCGCTTGACCCGCAAAGTCCTCTTTCCTATCCCGTGGTGGCAAAAGCACCTCCACCTCGAAGCTATAGCCGGCTTCCTCAAGCCGCCGAGAGGCCTCCTCCAGGCCCAGCGCCAAAACAGAAGGAACGCTCATTATACTTCCATTACTTCTTTTTCTTTGTTAGCAGCAACGCTATCGATGTCCTTCATAATCTTGTCGGTAATCTTTTGGATTTGCTCGGTGCCCTTTTTAGCATCATCCTCGGTGATTTCCTTTGCTTTTTCTGCCTTCTTCACTGCATCATTTGCTTCACGGCGCAGGTTGCGGCAAATTACGCGGAATTCCTCCGCTTTTTTGTGTACAACCTTAACCAAATCCTTGCGGCGCTCCTCGGTGAGCTGGGGCAGATTCAGGCGAATGCACACACCATCGCTATTGGGATTCAAACCCAAATCAGAGGTCATGATTGCCTTTTCAATAGCCTTCAGCATATTCTTTTCCCAAGGCTGCACCACGATCATGCGGGGTTCGGGAACAGTAACACTGGCTACTTGGTTTACGGGAGTGGGAGAGCCATAATAATCCACCATGATTTTGTCCAGCAAAGCAGGAGTTGCGCGACCTGCACGCAGGCTAGCCAAATCCACACGCAGTGCGTCTACGGATTTGTGCATTTTGCCTTCCATAGTGGTGGTGATTTCTTTTACAGTTGCCATTATTTCTTACCTCCTACCAGGGTACCAATGTCCTCGCCCAAAGCAGCGCGCAGAATATTGCCCGGTTCATCAATATTGAAAACTACAATAGGAATATTATTGTCCATGCACAGGCTATTAGCGGTGGAGTCCATAACGCTGAGCTTGCGTTGGATAACCTCGAGGTAATCCAGCTTATCAAACTTTTTAGCCTCAGGATTCTTGGCAGGATCGCTATCATAAACGCCATCCACACCCTTTTTCGCCATCAAAATAGCGTCGGCCTCAATTTCAGCTGCACGCAAAGCGGCAGTTGTATCAGTGGAGAAATAAGGGTTACCGGTACCGGCAGCGAAAATAACTACGCGTTCCTTTTCCATGTGGCGAATAGCACGACGACGGATATAGGGCTCCGCGATTTGGCGCATTTCGATAGCACTTTGTACGCGGGTGGGAACGCCCAAATTCTCCAGCGCGTCGGACAGAGCCAAGGAGTTGATAACCGTAGCCAGCATGCCCATATAGTCAGCAGTTGCTCTATCCATGCCCTTGTTATAGCCGGAAAGACCACGCCAGATGTTGCCGCCGCCATTAACTACAGCAACCTCAACACCATGCTCGACAACCTCTTTAATCTGTTTAGCCAGAGAATACACAACGGTGGGGTCAATGCCAAAGCCCTTTTCACCAGCCATGGCCTCGCCACTCAGTTTCAAAATAATGCGTTTGTATTTCTTTTCTACAGTCACTTTAACGACCTCCCTATACACGGACTTAATCTTAATTCCTATTCGCTAATTATACCATTTTTTCCTGCTTCGTGCTAGCTTATTTCCGTCACAAATTTCAAGATACTGTGAAACAAGCTTACTCCCCTCAACTGGTCTTATAAAATAAACTCTAATTGGTCATATCAATAGAGCCAAATAGCTTTATAATATTTCTAACCAGAAAATTTTACTTAGATTTAACATGAGGGGATGTATTACTATGGATAAAACTATGCCAAGCAAAAAAACTAACGCTACCTATGCCATTTGCGTCACTGCGCTCTTTATGGCCTTGAATATTTTGATGAGCTCCTTTGGCGTGCCCGTGCCCGGTGGACGCTGCTATTTAAATGATGTCATCATCTGTACCGCAGCCATCCTTTTGGACGATGCTAAATCCGCTTTTTTAGTGGGCGGTGTGGGCGCTTTTTTGGGAGATTTGTTCTTCTACCCCACGCCCATGTTCGTATCCCTCGCCACTCATGGCTTGCAGGCTGTGGTTATTTGCCTCGTAGCCCATCGCGCTGCTAACAAAGAAGTTACCTTCAAAAATGCTGCCCTGGGTGTTTTCTTGGGCGCCATCATTATGGTGGTGGGCTATTCCTTAGGCCGTGCCTTTATTTACAGCACTCCCTACTATGCTTATATAAAGCTGCCCTACCAAATTCTACAAGCTGCCGTAGGCGCCATTGGCGGTCTCCTGCTCTGCTTTAAGGGTGGCCTCTTAGACGCCTTCAAAAAACTGCAAAAATAAGACTCATAAAATTAGCCGTGAAGCCTTCATTAATAAAAAGGTTTCACGGCTTTTTTAACCCCTCCGTCAATCGCATTTACTATACACACAAAGCTATAGCAACTGCGCGACTGCTGTCTCCCCTTGCAAGGGAAGTCTTGCTAAAGCATTAGCTTTTCAATTCGTTTTTCACAACAAAGAGCACCCACTGAGCAATATTGGTAGCGTGGTCCGCAATGCGCTCCACATATTTTGCAATCATCAAATAGTCCACATATTGGGGCACCAACTGGGGATATTGCTGCATTAGGGCTGTCAAATCCTGACGCATCTGGCAGAAGTAGGCGTCCACCTCATCGTCAGTGGTCATAACCTTTTGGGCCAACTCCACATCGTTTTCACTGATGGCCGTGATGCTGTCATAGACCATTTGACGCATTACCTTGAGCATATCCATAAAATGCTCCGGCATGGGCACAGGATCCTTTTCGCACAAGCGAAGGGTATATTGGCTGATATCACTGCAATGGTCCGCGATGCGCTCCATGTCCCCCACCAGCTTTAAGCAGGAGGCTATTTCTCGCCAATCGCTAGCTACCGGAGTTTGGGTAATAACCAGCTCTAGGCACTGACGTTCAATATCCACCTCGTTATTATCAAAATCGTCGTCACCGCCGATAATGGCTTGAGCCAAGGCCACATCCTTGTTTTCTAAATTGGCGATAACCTTGTCCAAAGCCTCCTCCAGATTAACGCCCATTACCCGCACGCTGCTTAAGAGCAGTGACATCTGCTCAGCAAATTTATTTCTCACCATAATCCATTAATACTCCTTTACTTTATAAGTATTGTCTAGCCTTCAGCAAAGTATAACTCTACACAATCAACCGAAGCGACCGGTGATATAATCCTCGGTCTTTTTATTTTGGGGATTGGCAAAGATTTCCGTAGTCTTATTATATTCAATCAAATCGCCCAGCAGGAAGAAGGCCGTTTTATCGCTAATGCGGGCTGCCTGCTGCATGTTGTGGGTCACGATAACGATGGTATAGTTTTCCTTGAGCTCCAGAGCCAAGTCCTCGATTTTCATGGTGGAAATGGGGTCCAGGGCGCTGGTGGGCTCGTCCATTAAAAGCACCTCCGGCTGCACAGCCAAGGCACGGGCGATACACAGACGCTGCTGCTGTCCACCACTGAAGCCCAAAGCACTTTTATTCAGGCGATTCTTGCACTCGTCCCAAATAGCTGCCTGGCGCAGGGAACGCTCCACAATCTCGTCCAGCTGACTCTTGCTGTGGATGCCATGAGTTCTGGGGCCAAAGGCAATATTATCGTACACACTCATGGGGAAGGGATTGGGCTTTTGGAAAACCATGCCCACACGCTTGCGCAGAGTGTTCACATCATCATTGGCAAATATATCATTACCATCTAGGAGCACCCTACCCTCAATGCGACAGCCCTCCACCAAGTCGTTCATGCGGTTCAGGCTCTTCAAAAGGGTGGACTTGCCACAGCCGGAGGGACCAATGAAGGCGGTGATTTCCTTTTCCTTAATGTCCATGTTAATGCCATGGAGAGCATGAAAATCACCGTAGTACAGATTCAAATCTTCTATTAATAGCTTTGTTTTTGCTTCTTCTACCTTATTTTTCATCACATCAGTTTCCTTTCATCAGCTTCTTGGCTACCCGTGCGCTGGCGGCATTGATGCCAATCACGATTAGTACGAGCACTACTGCCGTAGCATAGGCCTGTTTCATGTAAAGACCCTCGCTGGCCAAGACATACATGTGTACAGCCAAGGTTCTGCCGGAGCTCATCACATTGGTGGGCAGCGCTGCCACTGTGCCAGCGGTGTAAATCAGGGCCGCCGTCTCACCCACGATACGACCAATGCCCAGGATGACACCGGCCAAAATACCAGGTACTGCCGAGGGCAGCACCACGGCAAACACCGTGCGTAGCTTGCCTGCGCCCAGGCCATAGCTACCCTCACGATAGCTGTCTGGCACGGCTTTCAGGGCTTCCTCCGTGGTGCGCATGATGAGGGGAAGAATCATGATGGCCACGGTGCAGGAACCTGCTAAAAGGGAATAGCTCATATGGAGATAAGTTACGAAAAACAGCATACCAAAGAGGCCGTAGACGATGGAGGGAATGCCGCTTAAGGTATCGGCGGTAACACGCACCACATTGACGATTTTATTGCCCCGTTTGGCATATTCCACAAGGTAAATGGCAGCGAAAATACCCAAGGGTGTGGCCATGAGAAGAGCCAGCACTACCATGATCAGGGTATCCAAAAGGGCCGGGAACATGGAGACGTTTTCTGTGCTGTACTCCAATTCAAATAGCTTGGGGCTTAAATTGGGTAGGCCCTGCCACAGAATATAAAAGAGTAAAAAGGCTAAGGACAAAAAGGTTACTGCCGCAGCCAGCCACACGCAGCCCAGCAGGAAGACGGACAGCGGGTCCCGGCCGTAGCGATACATTGCTTTCGAAAAATTCATTGCTGTACCACCTTACCTTTCAAATAAGAGAAGGTTAAATTGATGAGCATGATGAAGATAAAGAGCACTACTGCGGTGGCAATCAGTGCGTCGCGGTGTAAATCGGCCGCATAGCCCATCTCGATAACGATATTGGTGGTCATGGTGCGCACGCCCTCTAAGACCCCTTGGGGCATGCGGGCCTGATTACCAGCAACCATGATGACCGCCATGGTTTCACCAATGGCGCGCCCCACGCCCAGAATAATGGCCGCCATAATGCCGGATTTCGCCGCCGGCACCACCGTGAAGAACACGCTACGCACGTGGCCTGCACCCAGTGCTAGCGCACCTTCGTAATAGCTGTCGGGTACAGCACGCAGTGCTGCTTCTGCCACACTGATCAGTGTGGGGAGAATCATCATGCCCAGCAGTAAGGAGGCCGTCAGCATACTGCTGCCGGTACCGCCAAAGGTATCCCTAATGAAGGGCACCATCACTACTAAGCCAAAGAAGCCGTAGATAACAGAAGGAATACCTGCCAGCAGCTCCACTGCTGGCTTCAAAAATTTATACACTCCAGACGGGCAAAAACGCGCCATAAAAATCGCGGTTAAAATGCCGATGGGCACGCCCGTAATGCAGGCGCCCAGTGTTACGTACACACTGCCCATAATCATGGGCAGGATGCCGTAGATATCATTATTAGGGCGCCATTTTTCGCCTAAAAGGAACTCGCTAATGCCGATTTTTCCAATGGTGGGCAAACCGTTGGCGAAAAGGAAGAGGCAATGGAAGCGCAGGCCGCTGCCAAAAACACCAGCTGCATTATTTTTTCTTTCCTGTTATTCATAATTCCAATCCTTATCTAACAGATACATCATAATTTGCAGATAGATATAAAGAAAGGGGCGAATTCTCGCCCCTATGTCACGTAGAGTGCAGCTGCTACCCTCGTATTTTTGTCCTTTTTAGTTACATTTATTTGCCAACCTTGTCCCAGGTGGTTACTTTACCCATGAAGATATCAGCAACCTGGGCCTTGGTCATGTTGTCCACCTTGTTACCCTTGTTAACGATAACAGCGATACCATCGGTAGCGATAACGGTGGCCTTTACGCCAGCGTCAATTTCGCTCTTCTTCAAGGCTCTGGAAGCCATGCCGATATTGCAGATACCGCTGATAGCAGCTTTAACACCGGTGGTGGAGTCGCTTTGTTGTACCTCAATGTTAACATCAGGGTTCAGCTTTTTATAGGCTTCCTTCAATTTTTCCATAGCCGGAGTTACGGAAGAGGAGCCAGCAACTACGATTTTGCCGGATTTTTTATTAGCAGTGTAGTTTGCTGCTTTATCATTGCCAATGTAGCCAGCCTTGGATACAACCTCTTGGCCCTGCTTGGACAGGATGAAGTCGATGAAATCCTTAGTAATGGCATTGGGCTCGCCCTTGGTTACAATATTGAAGGGACGGGAAATTTTGTAAGCTCCGCTCTTCACATTAGCGGCGGTAGCTTCAGCTCCGTCAATCTTCAGACCCTTAACGGTGTCGTTTAAGGAGCCCAGGGAGATGTAACCAATGGCGTCCTTGTTGCCTGCCACAGTGGTCATCATAACAGCAGTGCTGTTGGTAATGGATGCGCTTTCAGTGGTCATATCAACCTTTTTGCCATCCTTCTTTTGCTCGATGCCAAAAAGCTCGATGAATGCGCCGCGGGTGCCGCTGCCGTCCTCACGGGATACAACTACGATTTTGTTACCTGCTGCCTTTTTGTCATCTGCTTTTTTATCAGAGCCGCAGCCCAGTGCACCTAAAGCTACGATGGCAGCCAATCCTAAACATGCAAGCTTATTTACTTTCATTTCTTTTTCCTCCTTCAACCATCTTTGTGGTTTCTGAGGATAGTATAACAAGTGATTGTTAAGGAAATATTAGGGCTGTGTAAAAGAAATGTAAAATAAGAACTTTTTGTGAAGCACTATCTATTTTTATTTTATTGGTGTATAATTTAAGTACAGGCAATAATGATAGCAATGAGCTATCACATGTTTGTCACAAATTGCAGCTGTTGTAGCAAAGGAGTGAGACAAGATGACAGCACC
>SFRS01000162.1 GCA_004562175.1 bacterium
CACGTTCACGAGTAGCAGATGCGCCCGGGATGCCCTCCAGCTCAGCAACCTTAACCTTTTCGCCCAGCTTTTTGATAATGTATTCAGCAGCCATTTCGCCGCCCTTGACGTTATCAGAAGCAACCAGAGAAGCTACCTTGCCGGCATCAGCACTGCGGTCCAGGCATACTACGGGGATATTAGCCTTGTTAGCAGCCTTTACGGAAGTGGAAATAGCAGCGGAGTCAACGGGGTTAACCAGCAGCACGCTAATGTTGGATTGCAGCAGGTCAGCGATATCGTTAGCTTGCTTAGCAGGGTCGTTTTGTGCGTCAACGATTTTTACGGTTACGCCCATTTCCTTAGCCTTAGCTTGTACGCCCTTGGCCAAGTCTACAAAGAAGGGGTTGTTTTGGGTGGATACGGAAAAGCCAACGGTGATTTTTTTGCCGCTGTCCTTAGCAGCTTCCTTCTTGTCGCCGCTGCTGCAGCCCACGATCATCATAGCCATAGCTACAATCAAGGTCAATACCAATAAAATTTTTTTCATGCTTAAAATGCCTCCTAAAAATTCTTAAGACTTTTTGCGGTCCATGAGGACTGCCAGCAAAATTACAATACCTTTGACAACTTGTTGATAGAAGCTGGATACATTCAAAATGTTCAAGCCATTATTCAATGTACCGATAATCAGCGCACCAATGATGGTGCCCACAATGCGACCCTTACCACCGCTCAGGCTGGTGCCGCCCAATACTACAGCTGCGATGGCATCCAGCTCATAGCCGGTACCTGCAGTAGGTTGGGCACTGTTTAAGCGGCTGGTGAGGATGGCGCCCGCCATACCACACAAAAAGCCTGTAATAGTATAAGCGAAAATCTTGATGCGGTCAATCTTAATACCGGCAATAAAGGAAACTTTTTCGTTGCCACCCACCGCATAGGTCTTGCGACCCAGAGTGGTCTTGTGCAAAATGAAGTAGGACACGGCGAACATCAAGAGCATCATGATGGCCGGCACAGGCAGACCAAGGAAATAGCCTTGGCCAAAGCTGTGGAAGGCCTCACTTTCTGTCAGGCTGCTGATGGGGTTACCATTGGTGTATACCAAGGTCAAGCCGCGGAAAATAGTCATGGTAGCCAAGGTCGCAATGAAGGGAGCCACCTTGCCCTTGGTAATCACAAGGCCGTTGACAGCGCCCAATACAGCGCCCATCACACAGGCCAAAACAATACCCACAATGGGATTATTACCACTTTTTATAAAGCTGCCCATGAGCACGGAACTCAGCGCCAAAATACTGCCCACGGACAAATCAATGCCGCCGGTGAGGATGACAAAGGTCATACCAAAGGAAATCAGCGCATTGATGGAAACCTGACGCAGCAGGTTCTTCAGATTACTAGGCTCAATAAAGCTGCTGTTCAAGCAGGAAATGACCACGAACAGCGCCACCAGTCCGATCACGGAGCCGGATTTTTTCAACATTGCTTTCATATTCATCGTTTTTATTGCCCTCCCGTGGCCAAGGCCATGATTTTTTCTTGGTCTGCTTCATCGTGCAGCAGCTCTCCGGCAATGCGTCCCTCATGGATAACCATGATGCGGTCACTCATGCCCAAAATCTCCGGCAGCTCGGAGGAAACCATAATAATGGAGACTCCATTGGCCGTCAGCTCATTCATCAGCTCATAAATATCACGCTTAGCACCCACGTCGATGCCGCGGGTGGGCTCGTCCATGATGATAATGTCGGGCTTTTTGCCAACCCATTTGGCGATAACCACCTTTTGTTGGTTGCCACCGGAAAGAGCACCAGCCTCCAAGTCCAGGTCTTGAGCCTTGACGCCCAGCTTGCTGGCCATTTGGTGGGCAAAGGCATGCAGACTCTTAAAATTGATGACGCTCTTCTTAGCAAAGCTGTCCACGCTGGGCAGGGCAATATTGCGCAGGATGGAAAAGTCCAAAATCAAACCCTCGCTCTTGCGGTTTTCCGTAACAAAGCCAATGCCCGCCTTGATGGCGTCCTCAGGCTTATTGACCGTGAGCGCTTGTCCATGCAGGATAATGTCACCGCTCTTGCAGCCGTCCACGCCAAAGATGGCGCGCATGATTTCCGTGCGTCCCGCACCCATGAGGCCTGCCACGCCCAAAATCTCGCCCTTACGCAGGTTGAAGCTGATGTCTTCAAAAAGGCCGGGCTGATGGAAGTTTTTGACCTCCAGCACCACCTCGCCGGGCTTGTTGCCACGGGGTGGGTAAAACTCGGTAATGGAGCGACCTACCATGTCGCGGACGATTTGCTCCCGACCATAGTCAGCCACGGACTTGGTGTCCACGGACACGCCGTCACGCATAACGGTGACAGTGTCGCACTGGCTGAAAACCTCCTCCATGCGGTGGGAAATATACACCATGGCCACACCACGCTTTTTCAAAGAGCGCATTACTTCAAAAAGCTTGTCAGTTTCGCGCTCGGTCAAGGCTGCTGTGGGCTCATCCATGATGACCACCTTGGCGTCCACCAAGAGGTTGCGCACGATTTCCGTCATTTGCTGTTGGCCTACGCTGCACTCCCCTGCCTCTGCATCAAGGGGCAAATCAATGGCGATTTCCTTGCATTTTGCTTCAGCGATTGCGCGCATTTTCTTAAAGTCCAGCACGCCCCAGGAGTTGGCCACGCTGTGCATCATGAAAAGGTTTTCCAAGATGGTCAGATTGGGCCAAATGTTGAGCTCCTGATGGATGAAGGCAATGCCGGCAGCCTCAGCCTCCAAAGGATTCTTGAAGCTGACCTCCTTGCCATCCACAAAAATCTGGCCCTGGTCCTGCTTGTGAATGCCCGTAAGGATATTCATCAGGGTGGATTTGCCGGCGCCGTTTTCGCCCATGAGCGCGTGCACCTCACCACTTTTTAATTTCAAATTAACACCCTTCAAAACTTGGTTCGCACCAAAGGCTTTGTGGATGTTTCGCATTTCTATTTCCATAAAATACCATCCTTAAAACACGTCAGAAGGCATTAGATGCGAGGCGTGGCGACGACGGCGTATCGGAAATACTCCTAGGAGCCGCAACAAGCCACGACCCATGTGGTTGCAAGCGTAGCGCAGCAAACACATGCTGGTCGCGCTGTACCCATGGGTGCGAAGCAGATGATGCCTTATCCTTATGGCGCGTTTTCCTCAGAAAAATACGTTACTGTGCAGAATAATATTAGCATACGGCGTAATCTCACCGGTTCTGATTACGCATTTAGCCTTTTTGGTAGCTTCCTTGAAGGCTTCGTGGTTTACGTCGTAAATCCACTCCTGCTCGGTGAACAGTGCCTGCATAGCAGCGTAAACCTCAGGATTGCGCTCCTGCATTTCACTGGCAATTTCTACCTTTTCAATGACCATATTCTTGGCCACCTCGGTTACCACGTCTACAAAGGAGGGCATACCGGGCTTTAAGGCCAGGTCAATTTTTGGCACACCTGCCGGCACAGGCAAGCCGCAATCGCCGATAACAATGGTGTCAGTGTGACCCAAATCGGCCAATACCTTGGCAATGGAGCTGTTCAACATTCCGCCCTTTTGCATTATTTAAGCATCTCCTCTACTTCATTTAGATAAGGCATACCGCCCTGAGCACCCAGCTTTTGCACGGACAGAGCCGCAGCTGCATTGGCAAAGCTGATGCTGTCATACATATTTTTGCCGTTGGCACGAGCCACAGCGAAGGCACCATTGAAGGTGTCACCGGCACCGGTGGTATCAACAGGCTGCACCTTGAAGCCGGGCACATTGTAAACCTGGCCCTTTTCCGCGTAGGCCACGCCCTTGCTGCCCAAGGTCATGATGACCTTGCCCTGATTACGGCCGAGTATATCCGCCTTGCCCTGACCTGCAAAGAGGATGGCTGCCTCGTGCTCGTTGGGAGTAAGGTAGCTCACCTTCTCCAAAAGCTCCGCCGGCACAGGAGCCACAGGAGCAGGGTTAAGCAACACCGGCACACCGGCTGCATAGCACTTTTCAATGACATAGGCATTGGTGGCAGCGGGAATTTCGTGCTGCAAGAGCACCATATCCGCCTCTTGGATTCTTTCCCAAGCTTCATCGATCAAAGCGGGAGAAACCAAATCGTTGGCGGCCTTGATGACGATAATGCTGTTATCATTTTCAGCAACGGTAATATGGGCAGTGCCACTATTTTCGCCGGGCAGCACCTTCACGAAGGTGGCATCCACGTTATTTTCCTTGAGGGTCTTTTGCACCAGCTGACCATAGACATCGTCACCAATGCAGCCCACCATGGTTACCTCCGCACCAAGACGAGCAGCGGCCACAGCCTGGTTGGCACCCTTGCCACCGGGGTTGACAGTGAGGCGCTTGCCAAAAATGGTCTCGCCAGGCTTGGCCCAGCGGTCGCACTCCACTGTAATATCAATATTACAGCTACCAATTACAACAATTTTAGCCATGATTTTTTACCTCAATAATTAAAATATAAAGCTTGTATGCCACTTACGAAACCCCTCCGCCTCGCAAGCTCGGCACCTCCCTCAAAGAGGGAGGACAAAACTTCAGCCACAACATGCCCTTTGTGCTCCCTCCTTGAGGGAGCTGTCAGCGAGTTTACGAGCTGACTGAGGGAGCATCAGACAATTTTTGTCAGCAGCGCCTTGTACTCCTCACTGAGCAAATTCGGCTGCAGGAGGTCCTTTAAAAAGCGCAGCTGCTTTTTGCTGCTTTTGGGCAGCGTGCTGTGCCAATAGGAGATGCTGAGCTGCAGCAGCACCAGCAGGTGCTGCTTTCTAGCAGCGTCCTCCCCCGCCAGCTGCCACAAGTACTGGTACCATTGGCGGAAGATGTCCATATCCTCCTGCATGGTTGAACGAGCAATATTGGTCACCAAAGCGCGCACGCTGCGCAGCGCCAGCTGCAAAAAAGCAGCGCGCTTAGCTTGGGGAAGCGCCGGGCGGCCCGCCCGGCGCACCAATACTAACAGCAACAGCGTCAGCTCGTGATAAACCTCGCAGGC
>SFRS01000163.1 GCA_004562175.1 bacterium
CCACCAAGCGTTGTAATTCTTTGAGATAGGCAAGAATCTTCTCCAGCTTCTCTTCCGAAATTCTCGTTGCCTCTGCATAAGCCTCGCCCTGCTCCTTTACCGGCCCCAGCTCCTGTAAAAATTGCTGCAGCTTTTCCTGCTGCTCGATTTTCGTCACATTATCGCTGTAGGACTGAATATATTTGCCTAAGAGCTCGCGAAACTTCTGCATCCGATTTTCGTCCTTGTTCAGCTTATTTTCCACAGCATCCAAGAACCACTTTTCCAGCAAACCCGTTTCGTCCTTGCAGTCCACAAAAAGCTTGGACAGGCCCGATTCTTCCTCGTTGATTTTGCGAATAATATTCTGCCATTCCCGATAATCGATGCCGTATTCTGCCAGCTTTGTGAAGTATTGCTTGCTTTGCGCCTGATTATTCAAATCAAAGCAGAAGAATTTGTTGGGCTTTTCCTTTTTATAGCCCTCGAAAAGGTCGCGACACGCACCAAAGCTCTTCAAGCTTACCTCGTTCTCCTTGTGCTCCACCACGGGCAAATGATGAATATCCTGAACACATTGCTCCTTGTACTCGCTGATAAGGGTCACCACATCCAGCTTCTCATCGTCATCAAGGCTGGGATTTTTGTGCACCATCATGCCCGTCAGGCAATAGCCACCATTATCCTCCAAAAGCCACTCCACCAAAATGAAGGATGGTTTGGTGCTGGTAAAATAGCTAGAAAAAGGCCGCTCCTTCACATTGCGATAGCGCTTCTGCACAAAGGGCGCTGTCAACAGCTGCACCAAAACCGATTTACCCCCGCCATTTTGCAGGGAAATCAAGGTACTTTGGCCGTTCAAATGCAGCGTTTCGTCGCTCACGTGAATGGCATCATGATTGTAATTGACATTTATTAAACGAATAGCATTAATTTTGCTCATCTTGTTTCACTCCTAGAATCCTCTGTACACGATAAAAATTATTCTTATTCAAAAGATTCCAATCCATGAAATTGTCCAGCTTGCGCGTAGTTTTTATCATCTCGTCTTGCTCGATATAATCAATCAGGCCCTGGTCCTCCAAAAAGCGCAAAATATTATGGACAAAGCCTTCCTTGGTCGTCTTTTGTCTGCGTCCTTTTTCGTCGGACCTCAAGGAGTCATAAATCTGCTTCATGGCAGCAAAGGCCATCCCCTGCTGGGACTGCTCGTCCTCCGAGAATTTGGCCGCACCCTCCTCGAGCTTCGCAGCAATAGAATTTTGCAGTTCACCGACACGAATAAAATCCCTCGTTTTGCTGCTGCTGCCTTGTCCATCATAAAACTCCAGCAGCAGCACCAAGATAGCAAACTGGGCCAGATAATAATCCTTGTCCGTGGGATTGCTTTTGCAAAGCTCTTTTTTGAGCTGGGCCTTGGAGTAGCCAAGGAAATAATTTTCTTCTTTTGGAATCAAATAAACAACACCTGAGAAGGCCTCGATATGACAATTGGCAATCTCCGCCTGGGATTTCACAATCTCCTGCACCTCGTCCTGCTCCATATACGCCTTGTGCAAATCCGGTGCCTGCTCCTCCAAAAGCTCGTGGTGCTGCAGCAAATAATAAAACACCGCCTGTGCTTGCTTGATTACTTCCATCTGAATTGCCATAATTTCACTCTCCGCTCGCTCTAAACATGACATCGGAACAACGAATATTCTTCAAAAGACCGCTCTCTTCATCCAATTCCCGCAAAAGAATGGGCTTGGACTCCGGCAAACGCTCCACCTGCAATGTTTTCAACCATTGCCATTGGGGATGCTTGTCCAAAATTTCCAACAGCATACCCTGCAAATGAAAATCGTTGGCCTCCTCTTGGATAAACTCGGCCTTTTCAGCGCGCAAGCTAGCGATATCCAGAGTGTTGATTTTCAAAAGCTCCACCATGATTTCCTTGAAAATGCCGATGGTAGGTACCAGGGCAACACGTTCATCCTCACTCAACTCGCCAATTAAAGCGGAAAGCTGCAGCTGACGTGCCTCAACAACGTGGCTTACGATCACAGTCAGGCTGTCTTCGTAGCGAGCCAATTTTTCGGCAATAATGCGTCTTTGTTCCTTTTCCCATTCCTCCGCATCATAGGTTTCAATGGCTTCCTCTTCCCAATCCTCCAAAGCACGCACTCTTTGGGGCTCCAAAAAGTTGTTCAAGTTCACGACTTTATCAGGGTTCTGGTTAAACAGCGGGCTGAAAAAAACTGCCAGCTCTTCCAAGCATTCCGGTTGCTGCAAGATTTTTTCATATAGCTCCGTCCGCAGGTTGAAGCGCTGCACCAAGGCCAATTCCGTCAGCTTGTCCAGCTCCACCTCGTAAACCTTCTTCAAATCAAAATGACTATTTAAAATTCTTTGGTATTCGTCGATAGCGCGACCCAAATATTGATCTATTTCCCTCAGATTGTGCAGCTTGGCCGTGTCCTCCGCGCTCAAGGCATGAATATTGATGTTCTGCTCCTCCAGCTCCTTGACTCTTTGCTGCACGTTCTTGCGATAGCCAACAAATTTCACCTTGGTCTTATCAATGGTATCGAGATTTTCCTGCAAAAGCTGTTTATATTCTGCAACGCTATATTCGAGAGCGTTGCGGCGAATGCGCAGCATGGCCCCTTGAATCTTTTGCAGCTGGATGCGCATCAGGTTGAAAATATTCTTCACATCGTCCAAGGCGCGGTCGTAGCTTTGCTTTTGCAAATGGAGGCTGAAAATAATTTCTTGCACGCTCAGCTTCAAATTGCTCTCCACCTCCAGCGTTCCCAAAAGCAGATTATAGCCATCGTCCGTGAGGAAATAAGAGGTCCGTCGCACATCCTGCTCGTCATAAACTATTTTGTTATTCACATAGCTGATATGCAAATCTTCAACTTTTTGCTCTTCATAATTGAACGCAGCAAAGTACATAGGCTTGCCATCGTTGGAAAGCACCACATTAACAATAAAATCACCGAGCTCATGACAATCATCAGAACCCAGTGATTTTTTATAATACTGCCCATTGATGCTATCGATAAAAGCAGCGATATTATCCATGGTGCAAATTTCTTCCTTCAAGGACTGCTCCATAATAAAAAGCAGCACGGAAAAAATCATATTCATTTGTTCATATTTGGTCAAACTCTGC
>SFRS01000164.1 GCA_004562175.1 bacterium
ATATCATAAAAGGTTTTCAGTTCGTCGATTACGGAATTACGGATACCCTTCAGGTTGCCGTAAATTTCATTCTGTGCCATTGGGGGCACCTCCCCTCATTACATTATTATCTTCTTTCTCTAACCTTTGCAGGCTCGATGTTAATACGGTATCCTTTGATAAAGTTCTTGTGCATCGCGCCAATAACCTTCTCAGCTACGTCCTCGGGCACCTCCACAAAGGTAAATTTGTCATAAATATTGATTAAACCGATATCGCGAGCCGGAATATCTGCCTCAATGGCAATAGTGCTCACAATATCCTTCACCATAATCTTTTGGCTGCGGCCTACGTTCATGAACAGGCGCACCATGCCGGGGCGACCGCCGGTGTTTTGCAAATCCTTGGCCAGCACATCCTCCTGAGGTGCCTCCAAAGCCTTCACGCCCTCCTGCATCAGCTTCAGAGCGGCAGCAGCAACCTCCTCGGCGCTGTAATCGTCCAACAGGCTTTCCGCAATGGGCATGTAATCATGATATGCATTGAGCTCTAGCACGGTCTGCATCTTGCTGATGATTTGGTCGCGTTGACGCTCAATTACGTTAGCAGCGGTGGGCAGCTGACGGCGCTGAATCTTGGTCTTCACCATGCGCTCGATGAGCTTCAGTTGACGGAACTCACGGGGAGTGATAAAGGTCATAGCCACGCCCGTATTGCCCGCACGACCGGTACGACCGATGCGGTGCACATAGCTTTCCGGATCTTGGGGGATATCAAAATTGATAACGTGGGTAATGTTGTCGATATCGATGCCGCGGGCAGCCACGTCGGTGGCGATGAGCACGTCGCAGGCGCCCTCGCGGAATTTCTTCATCACGCGGTCGCGTTGGTTCTGGCTCAAATCGCCGTGCAATCCCTCGGCCATGTAACCACGACTGGACAGAGCGATGGACAAATCATCCACGCCTTTTTTCGTGCGGCAGAAGATGATGAGCTTGCCATCGATTTCTGCATCCAGCAAACGGCACAGGCCCTCCACCTTATCCTTGGTTTCAAAATAATATTGCTCGATTAGGGGTACAGTGAGCTCTTCCTTGGAAACGGTCACGTTCTTGGGAGCGCGCATGTACTTTTTGGTCAAGCTCAAAATGGGACGGGGCATGGTAGCAGAGAAGAGCAGGGTTTGGCGCTCGCTGGGCAGCACCTTCATAATCTCCTCCATATCGTCCACAAAGCCCATATCCAGCATTTCGTCGGCTTCGTCCAGCACTAAGAATTTAATATGGTCCAGCTTAATGGTGCCGCGGTTAATGTGGTCGATTAAGCGGCCGGGAGTGCCGATGACAATTTGCACATTGCTCTTCAAAGCGCGAATTTGGCGCTCAATGGGTTGGCCTCCATAAACAGGCAGAGCCTTCACACGGCGCACGCGACCAATCTTGCACACCTCTTCCGCAACCTGGATGGCCAGCTCGCGGGTGGGGCACATGATCAGGGCTTGGATATGCTTGAAATCGTCAATGGATTGCACCAAGGGGATGCCAAAGGCAGCGGTTTTGCCCGTGCCGGTTTGGGCCTGGCCAATCACGTCATTGCCCTCCAGCACCAGGGGTATGGTGGCCTCCTGAATGGGAGAGGGCTCTTCAAAGCCCATTTCCGTCAGGGCAGCAACGATTTTTTTATCCAGCTCCAGGGTACCAAACATTTCTTTTTGCATTGTCATTAAATTATTTCCTCCGTTAGGAAGCACTAGGCCTCCATATTCTTCTTTTCTTCTTTAAGTTTATCAATAGCCATGGAGATAGCGGCAACAGCTATCCTTAGCTTATTTTCAGTTCTCGTTGAGGTGAAGCGATGCTCCTGGCAATAAACCACGTCCTCAGTAGCCACTGCGATGTAGACAAGACCCACGGGCTTGCCCTCGCTGGCGCTGGGTCCGGCGTTGCCGGTGATGCTGACGCCCAAATCGCTGCCCATCACCCGGCGCACACCTACGGCCATTTCGCAAGCCGTTTCCCGGCTCACAGCGCCATAGCGGTCCAAGGTCTCCTGCTGCACATTGAGCAGCTTATTTTTAATCTTATTAGTGTAGCTCACCACGCTGCCCAGCAAGTATTCGCTGCTACCGGGCACATCGGTCACCATGCTGCTGGCTAGTCCCCCACTGCAGGATTCGGCAAAGGCAATGGTCTTACCTTGGCCCAAAAGCTCCTGTCCAAGGCAGGCAGCCAAGCTGGCATCATCCACACCATACACATATGCATCCACATATTCTCGCACCTGAGCCTCGCAGGCATCCAAAAGCGTGGTGGCAGCAGCGCTGTCCGTGGCCTTGGCGGTCATGCGGATGAGAATCTCACCGTAGCGAGCATACAGGGCAATAGTGGGATTGCTTTGCTGCATAATCACATCATCTAAAATCTCCGCTACGCGGGATTCGCCCACACCACGTAAATGCAGGGTGCGGGATAAAATTATACCATGGTCGCTAAAGCGCTGCAGTAGTCTGGGCCACAGCTGCTTTTCGCACATGTCCATGAGCTCCGAGGGAGGTCCGGGCAATAAAATGAAGATTTTGTCATTGTAATCCAGCCACAGTCCCGGTGCCGTGCCCACCTCGTTTTGCAAAACCTCAGCCCCAATGGGCACATAGGCCTGCTTTTCGTTGTTCTCGCTGGGAGCACAGCCCGTGCGCTTGCGCAAATAGGCGTCAATGCGGCCCCAGGTGTCCAAATCGAGATAGCTGTCCGTGCCCGTAATTTCCATGACCATTTCTTTGGTAATATCACCGCGGGTGGGACCCAAGCCACCACTGGTAATGATGATATCAGCTCTGGTCAAAGCGTGCTCTAGCACAGCCTTCATACGATCAGGGTTGTCCCCCACTGTGGTCTGGTAAAGTACATCGAAGCCCATGCTGTTGAGCTTGCGGGAGAGATATTGCACATTGGTGTTCAAAATCTCGCCCAAAAGCAGCTCCGTACCCGTGGTTACAATTTCAACCTTCATCTAAATCAACTCCTAGCTCCTAAGAGCATCCCTTACATTTTTTCTCCTACCATCTCATAGGTAAAGCCTTGCAGGATGCGCACTCTGACCATATCGCCCACCGCAAGTCCCTCAGCGTTCTCAATAAAGATGGT
>SFRS01000165.1 GCA_004562175.1 bacterium
CCAGGTAGTTGGTGATGTTTCCGAGCAAGAATACACGCCGAAATATTTCTACCAGCCGGAAAAGAGTTTGCGCTATACCTGGACAACGGGTAAATCAACCACCACCTATAAGCGCTATAAAGAGGATTTTGGCGAGGGCGGTTGGGGCCTTTGGTCCAATGGTGTCAGCGATGAAGAGCTGGCACAATGGACAGTGGAAAACAATCCCACCCCTATTGAAACAGGCACCGATAAGAATCAGGATCGCTTGGCTGGTCAGACCATTAGGGATGATGGAACCGATGAGACCAGCTATGTGATGGTAACTAGCAAGACTAATGGTGCGCCTGTGACCACCAAGGAAAGCGAGCGCAAGTACAGCACTGGCTTATGGGGCTATCACAAGCATTATGAGGTAATTTGGACTGAGAGCTCCGGCACTTTATATACCTATGAGGCCAGCATTAAGGCGGGCAGGCCCCTTGATATCAGCTTTGTGGGCAGTGCAGCCGGGGAAGTAAATGTGGATTCTCTTAATAATATAGAGCTTACGGGCAACATTGGGGATAGCAAATTATACGAAACTACAGTTGATAATGTAACGAAGAGGGAAGAGAAAGGTACCATCAGCATTAAGTCGCAAAATGGCTGCCTCATTCAAAGCGGTGGTGCCTTATATGGTGCTAACATCAATTTGTCCGCTGCTAAGGACATCCACAATATCAACATCATCGCCGGCGACGTGGTGAATGTAAGCGCTCTAAATAACACGCTAAACCAAAATGAGAACTCACAAAACAGCATTGATATTACTGTCAAGAGTGCTTATTTGGCCAAGGGCAACGTGGTCTTAGGCAATATGGGCTCCGTGGTTGTTGATGACAGCGGTAGCTCTGTGCCTGTAAATACCAGTGGTGCCAAGACGACGGGTGTTACAGGGCGAGTAGAGGTCAATGTTATCGGTAGTGAAGGTAATATTTCCCAAGCAGATGACAGCTTGCTTGTCTCCGACCGTATTTATTTAAATACCAATAATGGCTCTATTTATGGCCAAAAGCAGAGCGATGGCTCTTTGACTACCATGCAGCTTTATGCCGGCCAACAGCCCCTGGGCAATGATACCATGTTCGCTTCAGTAAATGCCAATGCTCAAGGGGATATTGTCCTGGAGCAGCTTGATGGGAATATGCGTGTGGGGAGGATTTATTCTGCCGCCGGTGATGTTACTCTAACCGCTGCCAAGGGCAGCATAGAGGATGCTTTGCCCTATGTGGCCAATAGTCACGGTGATGCTGATGAGATGTTGGCTAGATGGCAACGCTTGGGCATTATTGCAGGTAACGGCAGAGATGCAGAAAACGCTGCGATGCTGGCTGCCAAAAATAACCAGAATCAATCTGCTGAGCTGAGCAATTATGAGGTATGGGATGCCAACGCACTTTTGTACGCAATCCAAGACAGCATAGTGAACCCGGAGGGTTCCTCTTTGCCTAAAACCTCTGACAAGGACCCCAATGTTATTGGACATAATATCACTATCAATGTGGCTGATAGCGTCGGTATGAATGGCGATGTGGAAAACAGAATCGATGCTTCCACCTTGCTGGATAAGGATGCCAGCGGCAATTATATCAATCTTGATAACTTGAAGACCTTGAGCAAGCTGGATGCTTCCACGAAGGTGAAGTGGGAAACTGGTGCGGATGGGCATACCTATGCTGTTTACAAAGAGACGCTGCCCATTGGCGTACAGCAGACCACGCAGCTTGATGCCAATGGCAATGCTGTTAGTGGCAAGCTGACCATTGAATCGCTGGCTACTAGTAACCAAAATGGCGATATTTATCTCCAGGGGCGCAATCAAAGCGTAACTGGGGAAGGTGGCGCTGTGCTCACTAATAACCTAGATTTGCACATTAATAAGCTTTATACCCAGCTTGGCGATATTACGTTGACCAGCTTGGGTGGAATCTATAATGCTGCTAGCGCTTCTGCTCCTGTTATCACAGGCAAGAGCTTGACGCTCACTGCTGCCGGTGGCTCTATCGGCACAAGTGCTGCCAACGGTGCTATTGCTACGAATATTTTTGGCACGGATGAGACCAAGGATGGCCTGACTGCCATTGCAACTGGTGGAATCTATGTGGACCAAAAGGGTGATGAGGCACTGTTGGTGCGCAATGTTTCCAGTGGTGGGGATATTTATCTTGGCTCTGACACCGATATCTTGATGGGCGTTATTAATGGCAGCGAGGCTGTGAACTATATTCGTGTGGAGAACAATGGGGATATAGTACTGGAAGCACGGAATGGCAACATTGGTGATGCAGTTTATGAGAACGGCGTTCCCAAGCGGGATGAGAATAAGGGCGTGCGGATTTTGAACGCTGCCAAGGCAAGCGCTTCTGCTGAAGATGAAAATGTTAGCAATGTAACCCTGTGCGCCAGTGAAAATGTTTATGTAACCGGTGTGGCAAGCTTGGATGGCAAGACTGCAGCGGTTGAGGGACCGGCTGGTACGCTGAATTTGAGCGTGGAGGCTGTTCAAGGCACTACTACCTTGCAGAACATGGGGATTTGTGTTGATGGTGCTCTGCATTTGGATAATGATGTTGTAGCAACAGATGCTATCAGCGTTTATACCACCGATAGCATGGTCTTGAGTGGCAATGTGGGTATTGATGCTCATACGCTTTATCTCCAGTCTGCCAAGAATGTAACTGTAGCTGGTGGGAACATCCATGCAGCAGAAAAGGTAAGCTTCGAGGCGGGGCAGGACTTTATCCATGATGGAGGAAGTATTTCTGCCAAAGAGGCAGTTTTTGTGGCACAAAACTTCATTCAGAATGACGGAGATGTTACTGCTCCAAAAGCAGTTGTTGTGGCACAGAACAACATCCTGTTGAACAGTGGCAGCATGGTGGCAACAGACAGTGTTGACCTGACTGCAACTAATGGCGCGATTACTGAAAAAGATGGCTATGTTGTTGATACGCCTGGGCTCATTGTAAGTGCTGGTAACTCCATAGACTTGGATAGCAAGGTTAACAAGCTAATCAATGTTGATATTTTAAATGCTGGTAGCAACGTAACTATTGGCAGTGGAAATAGCAATAGCAACGATG
>SFRS01000166.1 GCA_004562175.1 bacterium
CTTTTTGCCGGCTACATCTAAATCCCGTACAGTTTTCTTATCCACGAATAACTATCTCCTTTATTACAGGCCTTTTTTAGCAATGTAGTTAGCCAAATCCACTACGCGGTTGGAATAACCCCATTCATTGTCATACCAGGAAACAACCTTAGCCATGCGGGGGCCAACCATCATGGTGGAGAGGCCATCAACGATGGAGCTCAGCGGGCAGCCGTTATAATCCTTGGAAACCAGGGGCAGCTCGTTGTAGCCCATGATGCCCTTCAATTCTCCTTCAGCAGCTTCCTTCAGAGCAGCATTGATTTCTTCAGCAGTGGTATCGGTCTTCAAAAGCACGGTCAAGTCGGTAATAGAAACGTTAGGAGTGGGAACGCGCATTGCAAAGCCATTCAGCTTACCCTTCAATTCCGGCAGAACCAGAGCTACAGCCTTTGCAGCACCGGTGGTGGTGGGGATAATGGAGCAAGCAGCTGCACGAGCGCGGCGCAGATCCTTGTGGGGCAGGTCCAAAATCTTTTGGTCATTAGTATAGGAGTGAACAGTGGTCATCAGACCGCTTTCAATACCGAATTTGTTCAGCAATACCTTGGTGAAGGGAGCCAAGCAGTTGGTGGTGCAGGAAGCGTTGGAGATGATGTTGTGCTTTTCAGGATCATATTTTTCTTGGTTAACGCCCATAACGATAGTAATATCCTCGCCTTTAGCAGGAGCGGAAATGATAACCTTTTTAGCGCCAGCTTCCAGATGAGCCTTAGCCTTGGCAGCCTCGGTGAAGCGACCGGTGGATTCTACTACGATATCAGCGCCAACCTCGCCCCAAGGAATTTTCGCCGGATCCGGAGATGCGAATACAGGGATTTTTTTGCCATCAACAATAATATTATTGCCTTCGCAGGAAATTTCATGGTCATAAATACCATGTACAGAGTCATATTTCAGCAGATGAGCCAGAGCAGCGCAATCGCCCAAATCGTTAATACCAACAATTTCAACCTCAGGGTTCACGAAAGCTACACGGAAAACCTCGCGACCAATGCGTCCAAAACCATTAATACCAATTTTTGTCATAATAATTTCCTCCTTAGTTTTTCAAGAGTTTTTTATGTTGCACTGACGTGCTGGTTAACTATTTACTTTAGCCATCCGCAAGATTTCGGTGGCTGCTGCTTCGTCCGTCACCAAAATATCCTGACGGGAAGCACGAATAACTGATAAAATTGCTTCTGCCTTGGACCTACCACCGGCAATACCAATGATAGTGCCAATGTGCTGCAAATCCTGCAGCATTAGGCCTGCGTTGTTGGTCATATAAACTTGGGTACCATCCAGAGAACAATATTGACCAAAGGCTTCACCCACAGCACCTGCTGCTTCAAGCTTACTAATCAGCTCAGGAGCCAAACGGCGATGACGAGCCATCACGCTGGCACGCCCCACACCATGGACTAAAATATCTGCCTTTTTAATGATGTCTACTACGGAACGCACACCCACATCCTCTTTTAAAATGCTGTTCAGGATATCTTCGCTCACGCAATCGGGCACATAAAGCTGGCGATAGGAAGCACCTAGCTTTTGTGCTAACACCGTTGCAATAGTATTAGCCTGTAGCTCCACATTGTCACCCAAGCCACCGCGGGCAGGCACTACCACAGTATTAGGCTGTGAGCCTGTTAGGTTAGCCGCCATGGCTGCCATGGTGGTACCACCGCTGACCGCCACAATATGGCGCTGACCGTCGCTCAAAAGCTTGCTCAAAATGTGAGCGGCAGTACGACCAATTTCCCGCTTTACGACCTCCTCTTGGTCGGAGTCACCAGGAAGGATGACTACGCGTCCAATCTTCAGCGTATCGCTCAAAGCCTTCTCTAGGAAGGAGATATCCTGCAGCTTGCGCACATAATCGGCTAACTCCTTCAGGATGTCTGCTCCTTCATCAGTAACACTCATGCCACTAGCAGAAAAGGCCAAAAGCCCGCTTTTCTTTAGGAAATCAACCTGTGCCCGCAGCACACGCTCGCTCAAGCCCAGCTTACCGGCTAGAGCACGTCTGCCAATGGGAGATTCATGGCTCACCTGACGCAAAATTTGATAACGCTGCACCAAAAGATCCGTCAGCTCAGGCACGATTTTCTTTTGTAAATTAATAATGCTATCCATATTTTCCCTCGGCACATTTTTGTCCCTCGTGGAACTTTTTGTGTCCCACCGACTAAATGCAAATAAAAAATATCAAAGTACTTTATGCATAGTATAGCATACTCTATTGCAGAAATAAAGCACACAGAAGCATTTTTACAAAAAATTTTCACTAGTAGTTAGCAGGATCTAACTATATTTACAGTTTATAAAAATAGCCCCTGCATTTAGGCAAGGGCTAACAAAATAGCTACTATTTGTGTATATAATTGAGTTGTTTATTTACTGATAACCTCAGCACCAAAGGGCAAAAGCGCTAGCTTAGCTAATTTAAAATGCTGCAGGCCAAAGGGAATACCAATAATCGTGCAGCACAGGACAATACCAAAGGTTACATGCGCTACGGCAAGCTCAAAGCCACCAAAAATTAACCACAGAATATTGAGCAAAAACTTTCCTGCTCCACCACCAAATTGTATTTCTTTACCAAAGGGAAAAAGACTCAATCCTGCAAACTTAAAGCATTGCACTCCCACAGGAATGCCTATAATAGTTACGCACCACAGCAAACCCACAATAGCCCAGCCAAGAGCAGTAAAGAAGCCACCAAAAATAAACCAAATAATATTACCTAACAAGCTCATGTGGTCACATCCTTTCCAAAAAACAAGATAGTAGTAAAACAATCTCCACTTATTATAGCAAAAGCAGGATTATATGTATAGCAAACTCATTCGAAGTTTTTGTGACTTTTGACTTATAAATGAGCAATTAGTGATTAGACTGTGAGCTGTGATTTTTAGCAAATTTTATCATAAAAAATAATACCCACACCCTTTAGGTGTGGGTATTATTTTCCAACCGGCAGCTATCTATCCTCCCAGGCCGCTTCCAGCCAAGTACTTTCGACGTATAAGGGCTTAACTACTGTGTTCGGGATGGGAACAGGTGGATCCCC
>SFRS01000167.1 GCA_004562175.1 bacterium
CCGTGCTGAAGGAGCTGCGCTCCATGAAGGCCGATTACGATGCCAAAAAGCTAGAGGAAGCGGCGGAGGCAGCCCGTAAGAAGCTGAACAAAACCTTGAGCGAGGATGCACCCTTGCCAGAGGGAGCACCCTTGGATGCCAAGACTGCCAAGAAGGGACTCAATGTTTTCGTAATTTCCCTGGGCAAGAATGGTATCATCACGGATGTGAAGGGCAACGATGTTACGGTGCAGGTGGGCATTTTGAAGATGAATGTGCCTGCGAAAAAGTGCCTCTTGACCAAGGCCCAGCCTGCGGATACCAGTGGGGAGCCCAAAAAGCGCAAGGGCTTTACGAAAAATGCTGCAGCCAATTATGCACACCAAATGTTTGTGGCCAAGTCCGGCAGCGCCAAGCAGGAAATTGATTTGCGTGGCATGACCTTGGATGAAGCCATTCCGGCGGTGGATAAGGCTATCGACGATGCCTTGATTGCGGGCATCGGGCAGCTGCGCTTGATTCACGGAAAGGGCACGGGCGCTTTGCGTGCGGGTCTGACGGCTTATTTGGAGAATAATCGCTTTGTGCGCAAGCTGGAAACGGCGGCCTTGGATGCCGGCGGTAGCGGCGCCACGGTGATTGATTTATAATTTTGAATAAATTAAAGGAGGCATATATTATGGTAATGAGTATTGCTGCAAAACACGCCAAGGGCAAGGCTGCCCAGGACAAAATTTTCGGTGCCAACGCTGCTGCGGTAGCAGCTGCTGCCAAGTACGGCAAGGATGCTGTCACCAACGCTACCATCGGTGCTATTTTGGATGAGGACGAAAATTTGGTGTGCCTGCCCACCGTGGAAAAGGTATACCGCGCTTTGAAAACCAATGAATTGATCGCTTATGCACCCATCAGCGGTCTGCCCGAATATCTTGATTGCGTGCTGACTGCTGCCTTTGGCAATTCTCGCCCTGAGGGTTATGTGGCTGCTGTAGCTACCGCTGGCGGCACCGGTGCCATCCACCATGCTATCTGGAACTATCTGGACGAGGGCGAAACTGCGCTCTGCTCCGATTGGTATTGGGGTGCTTACAAGGTGCTCTGCGACGATATGGGCCGCAAATTCACCACCTACAAGATGCTGGACGAAAACAATAAATTCAACCTGCCTGCATTGAAGGCGAAGATTGACGAATTGTTGGCCGAGCAGGATAACCTGCTGTATCTGCTGAACACTCCTGCCCATAACCCCACCGGCTATAGCCTCAGCGAAGAGGACATGGACGGCGTGCTGGCTGTTTTGAAGGAAGCTGCTGCTAAGCCTGGCAAGAATGTTGTGTTCTTCCTGGATGTGGCTTATATCGACTACGCTGGTGAAAAAGAAGAAGTACGCAAAATCTTCAAGAAGCTGGGTGGACTGCCGGCCAACATTCTTTGCATCGTGGGCTACAGCATGTCCAAGGGCTTTACCATGTATGGCCAACGCACCGGCGCCATGATCGGTGTTTCCTCCGATGCAGATGTTATCAAGGAATTTGCTGATATCAACCAATACACCAGCCGCGCAACCTGGTCCAACATCAACCGTCCGGCTATGCGCACTCTGGCTACTATTTATAGCGACCCTGAGCTGCTGGAAAAGGTTTGCCAGGAGCGTGATTACTATTACCAAATGATCAAGGCTCGTGCCGAACTCTTCACCAAGGAGGCTAAGGAATGCGGTCTGCCCATGCTGCCCTATGTAGCTGGCTTCTTCCTGTCCATTCCGGCCAAGAACCCGGATGCTATTTGCGACAAGCTGCATGAGGACAATATCTTCGCCGTACCTCTGGCTGCAGGCGTGCGTATCGCCGTTTGCGCTGTACCCCTGAAGAAAATTGCCGGTATGGCTGCTAAGGTGAACGCAGCTATGCAGGCTGTGGAGCAATAATGTTAGCCTGGAAGCTGCCTTGCGGGCAGCTGCGTCAGGTGGAGGAAGGTAGCACCCTGCTGGATGTGGCCAAGTCCCTGTCGAGCAGCTTTGCTTCCCCGGTAGTTGAAGGTATTTTTAATAACGAAGCCATTGATTTGCAAAGGCCCCTTTTTGAGGATGGCGAAATTGGCTTTATCGAAGTGAATACGGAGGAGGGCATGCGTGTTTATACGCGTACCCTGCTTTTCATGCTCTTGGTGTGCACTAAAAAGCTGCGTCCCGATGTGGAAATTGAGGTGCGCAACACCCTTGGCAGTGCGCTGTATTGTGTGGACCACTCCAGCCACAAGCTGACGGGGGAGGATATCAAGGCTATTGAAGCTGCTATGAAGGCCATGGTGGCTGCCAAAACTCCCATTACCTTGAAGCTCATGAGCAAGGCAGATGCCATGGAGGCTGCGGCAAGCTTTTGCACTACCGATAGGGAAGCTTTGCTGAAGCAGGTGCCGGAGGATAAGGTGCTGTCCCTCTACTTCTTGGAGGGATGTCCTGGTTACTTCTTCGGTCCCATGTGCCCCGATTGCGGCTATGTGCCTAATTTTGAGCTACTGCCCTATGGTGATGGCGTGATTATTAACTACCCTGATACAGGGGACTGGACCCATTTGCCTCCCTTCGAGGACAAACCCAATTTGAATGCTGCTTATCAGGAGGCGGAGGATTGGTCCGCCATGATTAAGTGCAACACCATTGGCAAGCTGAACAAGCTTATTGAAGAGGGCTATGCGGGTCGCATTATTCAAGTGGCAGAAGCGCTTCACGAAAAGAAGCTGGCTAGAATTGCGGACATGATTGCTGCTCGCAGGGAGGAGCTGAAGCTGGTGTTGATTGCCGGTCCTTCTTCCTCCGGCAAGACCTCCACGGCCCAACGCTTGAGCATTCAAATGGCTGTGAATGGTCTGCGCCCCATGCCCATTTCCATGGACGATTATTATCGCAATCGGGTGGATACACCCCGCAAGGCGGATGGTAGCTACGATTTTGAGTGTTTAGAGGCTATCGATTTGGAGCTCTTCAACGACCATTTGCAAAAGCTTTTGGCTGGCGAGCGTGTCAAGATGCCCAAGTACAATTTCCGCACCGGCTTTAGGGAGTACCGTGGCAACGAGCTGCAAATGCAGGCTAACTCCGTGCTGACGGCCTCCATTCCTGCCAACAAGAAGATGAAGATTTACGTGAGTGCGCTGACGCCCATGTCCTTTGACGAGCATAATCGCATTCATACCACTGATGCGCGTCTCTTGCGCCGCATGGTGCGGGACAGCCAGTTCCGCTCCCATGATGCGGAGGCAACGCTGACCCTGTGGAGCGATGTGCGGGAGGGCGAGGAGAAGTATATTTTCCCCTTCCAAACTAGCGCGGATGTGATCTTCAATACAACCCTGATTTATGAGCTGGCGGTGCTGAAGAAGTACGCTGTGCCCCTGCTGCAGGCTGTGCCCCGTGAGTCCGGCAAGGCCTATATGACGGCTCAGCGCCTCTTGACCATGCTCTATTACGTTAAAGAAATTGACGATGCAGCCATTCCCAATAACTCCATTTTGCGTGAGTTTGTGGGCGGCAGCATCTTTAAGGACGCCTTATAATTGCATAAAAAGAACACGCTCCTGTGCTTTGTTGCTCAGGGGCGTGTTTTTGTGTTTAGGAAATTCCTCAGTCCGCAATTTGTTGTAACAAATTGCTTAAGACAGCTCCCTTTTCAAAGGGAGCCAATCTTTTATATTAGTTTTAAGTTTTACTCTAACAGCTTAGCAATGTCCGGCAGGGGAGCAATGGTGCGCTTCAAGATGCCGTGCATGTAGGCGATGGCGATGCCGTAATTGGTCATGGGTACGCCTTGGGCCAAGGCCACCTTGTTGCGATGGACCATTTCCTTTTCGTTGAGCATGCAGGCACCGCAGTGTACCACCAGCTTATAGGGACTCAAATCCGTGGGAAACTCCGTGCCACTAGTAAAGCAGAACTCCGGCTCTGCCTTGGTGTACTGGCGAATCCAGTTAGGCATCTTCACCGTGCCGATGTCCTGACATTGGCGATGGTGGGTGCAGCCTTCGCTGATAAGAATCTTGGCCCCATCCTTGATATCATCCAAAGCGCGTACAGCCTTCACTGCATTATACAGGCTGCCCTTGTAGCGAGCCATGAGGATGGAGAAGGAGGTGAGGGGGATGGATGGCGGTACAATTTGGCTTACCTTGGCAAAGGCTTGGCTATCGGTAACAACCAAGCGGGGCGGGGCAGCCAGCTTCAGCAGAGCTTGGGCCAGCTCCGTTTCCTGCACTACCATGGCAATGCCGTTATTGTCTAGTACATTGCGGAGCACCTGCTGCTGGGGCAGGATTAAGCGTCCCTTGGGAGCAGCGCTATCAATAGGAGTTACTAGGATAACTACATCCAAGGGCTCTAGTAAATCACCTACCAGCTGACGCTCTGTTTCCTTAGGCTTCAGAGCAGCAATGGCCTCCTTCAGCTCGCGAATGTTCTCGCCAGTTTCCGCACTGACTAAGAAGCAGTGCTTAGTGAGCTTCATAGCGTTCACGGTGAGCAGGGCCTTTTGCATATCCTCCAAAAGCTCGATTTTATTGAGCACTAAAATAGCTGGCAGATTTTTCTCCTGTACCTTGGCCCAGAGGGCTTCGTCCTCGTGGGTCAGACCGACCTTAGCATCCACAACCAGGAGCACGATGTCACATTTGTTCAGCACCTGATAAGCCTTGTCGATGCGCAGCTTGCCCAGCTCGCCCTCGTCGTCAATGCCCGGGGTGTCGATGACCATCACAGGGCCCAAGGGCAGCAGCTCCATGGCCTTGTAAACCGGGTCAGTGGTAGTGCCCTTTTGCTCACTGACAATGGCCAAATTTTGGCTGGTAATGGCGTTGATGAGGCTTGATTTGCCGGCGTTGCGTTTGCCGAAGATACCAATGTGAATGCGTTCAGCTGCGGGAGTAGTGTTTAAGCTCATA
>SFRS01000168.1 GCA_004562175.1 bacterium
CTGTGCTCCATGATTGTGGGCGTCATTTCTACCCAAACCTATGTGCAGGCACTCTTCAGTGCCAAGGACAGCAAAACGGCGGCGGTGGGCTGCGTGACTGCGGCCTGCATCGTAATTCCTGTGGGACTGCCCTCCGTGATGATCGGTATGTTCATGCATGTGAACCATCCGGAAATTAATTCCATTGATGCTTTGCCCTTGTACCTGTCCACCTATCTTCCCGATTGGCTGGGCGGTATTGGCTTGGCAGCGCTTTTGCTTTCAGCCTTGGGCTCCATTGCAGGCTTGGCCTTGGGCATCGGTACCATGATTTCCCGTGATATCATCAGCAAGGTGTGGCGCAGCGCCACCTCTGTAAATTTACTCTGGGCCAGCCGCTTTAGCGTGCTTTTGGCAGCGGCTGCAGCCATTGTTTTCGTTTTCTTCCATTTGGATTCTTCTGTTTTAGAATGGAACTATCTGTCCATGGCACTTCGGGGCAGTGGTATCTTTTTGCCCCTGACCTTCTGCGTCTTCTTCCCCAACAGGGTGCGCGCCTCCATGGGCGTAGCGGCTATGGGCGCCGGTATCTTCGCAGCTCTCTTCTGGAGGCATATCAGTCCTTGGCAGATTAATAGCTTATTTCCCGCTTTGGTATATAATTTGATTTTCTTAGTTATCGGCCTTTGGTGGGGTAAAAAGGGCGAGGAATGATTTTTTAAAGTTTGTAATGAAAATGGTATGGTAGAGGATTTTTTATGAGCAAACGATTTACTCATTTACATGTGCATACGGAATATAGCCTGCTAGATGGTGCCTCCAAAATTGATGAGCTGGTGGCCTATGCCAAGGAGCTGGGGATGGACAGCTTGGCCATCACGGACCACGGTGCCATGTACGGCGCGGTGGAGTTTTATCAGGAGTGCAAAAAGCAGGGCATCAAGCCGATTTTGGGCTGCGAGGTATATTTGACCACGGGCTCCCATTTCGAAAAGAATAATCGGGGCATGTTCCACTTGATTCTGCTTGCTGAAAATGATACGGGCTACCATAACCTGATGAAGCTGGTGAGCATTGGTCAGGTGGAGGGCTTTTATTACAAGCCCCGTATTGATAAGGATGCCTTGCGTGCCCACAGCGAGGGCTTGATTTGCCTCAGCGCTTGCGTAGCCGGGGAGCTGCCGGTGCTGATTTTGCAGGACAATCTGGAGGGTGCACGGCGTTGTATCCAAGAATATATTGATATCTTCGGTAAGGATAATTACTTCTTAGAAATCCAGGACCACGATTTGCCGGAGGAGCACAAGGTTACGGCTGCTTTAAAGCAGTTGGCCAAGGAATTTGATTTGGGACTAGTTGCCACTAACGACCTGCACTATGTGCGTCGAGAGGATGCTGCGGCCCAGGATATTTTGCTCTGCATCCAGACCACCAGCACGGTGGACGAGCCGGACCGCATGCGCTTTCCCAACGACAGCTTTTATTTGAAGAGCTATGAGGAAATGGCGGAGCGCTTTGGAGATTGTCCCGAAGCCATGGAGAACCCCAGCAAGATTGCGGACCGTTGTCATGTGGAGCTGGAGTTCGGCCATTTGCTCTTGCCGGAATTCCCCGTGCCTGAAGGCTTTGACACGGTGGGCTATCTTAGGCATTTATGTGAGGAAGCCTTGCCCCAGCGTTATCCTGTAGTCAATGATGAAATTCGCCAGCGCTTGGAGTTTGAGCTGAAGATTATCAACGATATGGGCTACGATGCCTACTTCCTCATCGTGTGGGATTTCATCAATTTCTGTCGGGAGAAGGGCATTCCTGTGGGACCGGGGCGCGGCAGCGCCGCGGGCAGTGTGGTGGCCTATCTTTTGCATATCACCAATGTGGAGCCCTTGCGCTACCATTTGCTTTTTGAACGCTTTTTGAATCCGGAGCGCGTCAGCATGCCGGATATTGATACGGACTTTTGCTACGTGCGTCGCCAAGAGGTGCTGGACTACGTGGTGCAGCGCTATGGCAAGGAGCGCGTAGCGCAGATTATTACCTTCGGTACCCTGCAGGCCCGGGCGGCGGTGCGTGACGTGGGCAAGGCCCTCGGCATGAGCTACGGCGCCGTGGACGAGATCGCCAAGATGATACCTCGTGAATTGGGCATCACCTTGGACAAGGCGCTGAACAATAAGGATTTGCGGGAGGCCTACGAAACAAGGCCCGAAGTCAAGCAGCTCATCGATTTGTCCAAGAGCGTGGAGGGCTTGCCCCGCAACGCGGGGACCCATGCGGCAGGCGTCATCATTGCTCCCCGCGATTTGCGTGAATACGTGCCCCTGCAGCTGGGTGCCGACACCGATGGCATGATCACCCAATACGACAAGGACAAGGTGGAGGAGCTGGGCCTCTTGAAGATGGACTTTTTGGGCCTGCGCACCTTGACCGTTATCGGCGATTGTATCGAGTTTATCAAAGAAACCACGGGCGAAGTGGTGGATATAGATAATATTCCCTTGGAGGATGAGGCTACCTGCGCCATGCTGCGCAAGGGGGACACCACCTGCGTCTTCCAGCTGGAATCCGCGGGCATTACCAAGCTATTGGTGGACCTTGCGCCCACCAGCTTTGAGGATTTGATTCCCCTGGTAGCTCTCTACCGTCCCGGCCCTCTGGGCACGGGCATGGCCGAGGATTTCATCGCCGGCCGTCACGGCCAGCGCACCGCCCAAGTGCTCCATCCCTTGATGGAGCCCATTTTGGAGGACACCTACGGCGTCATTCTCTACCAGGAGCAGGTTATGCAAATCACCTCCGCTTTGGCAGGCTTCACCCTGGGTCAGGCGGACATCATGCGCCGAGCCATGGGCAAGAAGAAGGCTTCAGTGCTGGAAAGCATGCGCCAAGACTTCGTCGAAGGCGCGAAACGGGAGCACAATATACCGGAGCAGCTGAGCCAGCAAATTTTCTCCCTCTTGCAGCATTTTGCCGGCTATGGCTTCAACAAATCCCATTCCGTGGCCTACGCTTTGGTGGCCTACCAAACGGCCTATTTGAAGGCACATTGGCGGCCTCAGTTTATGGCTGCCTTTTTAAATAGCGTTATCGGTGAC
>SFRS01000169.1 GCA_004562175.1 bacterium
AGGCTATCCTCCTCAAGGCGGTAACATGATGAATGGTATTAACCAACAAATGGGTTATCCTCCCCAAGGCGGCTATCCCGGTGCTCCTCAAGGCTATCCTCAACAGGGCGGCTATCCCGGTGCGCCACAAGGCATGGCTGGCGCAGCTCCCGCTGCTCCCACAGGCTGGACCTGCAGCTGTGGCCAAAGCGGCAACACCGGCAAATTCTGTGGTGCTTGTGGCAAACCCAAGGAAGAGCCCAAGGCTGGCTGGACCTGTAGCTGTGGTCACGCTGGCAATACCGGCAAATTCTGCGCTGAATGCGGCAAGCCCCAGCAGGCTGCTGAGCCACAAGGCTGGACCTGCTCCTGCGGCACTGTAAACCAGGGCAAGTTCTGCGCTAACTGCGGCTCCAAGAAGCCGGCGGATGCGCCCCTCTATAAATGCGACAAATGCGGTTGGGTTCCGCCTGATCCGAAGAATCCGCCCAAATTCTGCCCTGAGTGCGGCGATTTGTTCGATGAGAGAGACATTCAATAATTTCGCCCCATAGTAATCGGCGGAGGCCTTCGCAAAAGTAACACCCCGCGACCCTCCGCCACTCCCCATAGATGAACTATTATTGAGAGGTGAATCCTATGGCTGATACCAGTGTTAGCTATAAATGCCTATGCTGCGGTGCTCCTCTGAGCTTTCTTCCCGGTGCGGAAAAAGTAACCTGCGAATACTGCGGCACAGAGCTGGAGATAAAAACTGTTGAAGAGATGTTTGCCAAGAAGGAGGCTGCAGCTGCCCAAGCTCAGGCCGCCAAGGAGGCAAAATGGGATACCGCTGCTGCAGGCAACGAGTGGGAAAAGGAAGAGGCCGAAATGATGAAGGCCTTTACCTGCTCCAGCTGCGGCGCCGAAATCGTCAGCGATGGCAATACCATGGCCACTGAATGCTGCTACTGCGGCAATCCCACCATGTTGCCCAGCCGCTTCGCCGGCATGTTAAAGCCTGACTTCATTATTCCCTTCAAAAAGAGCAAGGAAGAGGCTGTGGCTGCTCTCAAGAAATTCTACGAGGGCAAAAAGCTGTTGCCGGATGCTTTCACTGCCAATAACCGCGTGGAGGCTATCCAAGGAATGTACGTTCCCTTCTGGCTTTTCGATGCGGATATCAATGCTCAGGGCATGTATAAGGCCAAGCGTAGTACCGTGGTGACCACCGAGGATGAAGTCATCACCACCACCGATTACTACAACTGCCAGCGTGCCGGCACCATGAAATTCGAGCGCATCCCTGTGGATGGCTCCGAAAAAATGGATAACACCTTTATGGAAAGCATCGAGCCCTTTGATTATAGCGAAATGGTGCCCTTTAGCAGTGCTTACTTTACAGGCTACTTGGCAGATAAATATGACGTGGATGCAGAGGCTGCCGTGGACCGCGCCGACGAGCGCGTAAACACCAGCGCTAAAATGTGCTTGGCTAGCACCGTTGAAGGTTTTGACGGCGTGGAGCCTTCCGATGATTGCTCCGTTGTTAAAAGCGATAGTTCTGTGCACTATGCCATGGTGCCTGTGTGGATTTTAACTACCCGCTATAATAACGAGCCCTATACCTTTATGATGAATGGCCAAACGGGTAAGGTTGTGGGCAGTCTTCCCATTGACTATGGCAAGCTACGCAATTACAGCGCTATGGCCTTTGCCATTTGCGCCGTTATAGCCTTTGCTATTCTCTACTTTGTATTATAAGGAGGCTGTCATAATGAAAAAATTATTTTTGATTTTCACATTACTGGCAGCAATGCTGCTTAGTGCAGCAACTGCCTTAGCGGCAGTGCCCAGCATCATGGACGATGCCAAGCTGCTCTCCAATGCCGATAGAGCCAAGGTGGCCAGTGTCCTCCAACAAGTGGAGAACAAATATAATGTGCGAGTGGGCGTGGTAACTGTCAAGAGCATTGGCAGCCAAAAGCCCGGTGATTTTGCTAATCAGCTCATTGACAAGGCCTATAATAATGGTCCTAACGGCAACATTGTACTGCTACAGGTGGTGGACCAACGCAAATGGTATATCAGCACCGATAAGAAGTTGAAGAACGTTGTAGTGGGCAACGAGGGCGTAGAATACATGAGCAAGGCCTTTGTTCCCTATCTGAAAAAGAATGATTATGCCGGTGCCTACACGATTTATGCTACTAAGGCAGGCGAGCTTTTGGGCTATTACCAGAAGAACGGCAAGGGCTGGAAGCCGGAAAAGCCATTCCCTTGGCTGGCTCTGGTGGGCGCCTTAGTGGCCGGCGTGGCCGGTGCCTATGTATATCGTGGCTCCCTTTTGGCATCCATGAGCAATGTGCGCCAGCAGGTGGAGGCCAATGCCTACCTGAATAAGGAAAGCTTTGATTTGCTGGTAAACGAAGATACCTATATGTATACCAATGTGAGTGTTGTGCCGCGCTCCAAGAGCAATGATTCCAGCGATGACGGCTCTGTGACCGAGAGCAGCAGTGATGATAATCATGGCGGCGGTGGCGGCGGCTACTAATTAGCTCTGTAGCGGCCAAAGGAGGTAATATGCGTAAGGCGAATACGGGCGATGGCTTCTTCCTCTGTTTCTTGGCAAATTTATTGCTCAACTGCGAGTGGGGTCTCATTGCCCTGCTTTTGTGGGCAATCAGCTATTGGTTTGGCTTTAGCTGGTATCCAGCAGCTGTTTTGGCAGCTTTTTGGGTGCTGATGGCCTTCAGCATAACCTCAGTTTTGGCATGGAGCAGCGGCGCTGAGGGCTTTCCAAGAAACCAGGACCTGCCCAATGTGAATCCTTATTCCGCAGGCAGGAGCGGCTTTGAGGAAAATCCTGTGCATCATGAACGAAAATAAAAATTGATTTGAGGGAGCCAGAAGGAAATCCTGTTTCCAAGGCTCTCTTTAAATGCAATCACAAATATTAGGGCGAAAAGGAGATGTTACTTATGTTAAAAAAATTAAGCTATGGCATTATGATCGGCTTGTTGGCTTGTAGCGTAGTTGCTGGCTGCGGCGGTAGCAAGGATAAGGACTCTTCCTCCGGCGGCTCCACTACAGCTACTACCAGCGTGA
>SFRS01000170.1 GCA_004562175.1 bacterium
GATGGACAAGACAACTCTCAACTACTACAACGCCCACGCACAGGACTTTGTCCAAGGGACGGTGGACGTGGTTTTTCATATAACTCAAGAAAGATTTTTATCCAAACTACCCGCAGGCGCAAAAATTCTTGATTTTGGCTGTGGCAGTGGCCGTGACACCAAGTACTTTCTGGAACGAGGCTATGGGGTGGAGGCCACGGATGGCTCAGCAGAGCTGTGCAAATTAGCCAGCGAGTACACCGGCATAAGCGTCAAGCAGCTGCTCTTCGATGAGCTGGAGGCCGTGGATAAGTACGATGGCATTTGGGCCTGCGCTTCCATTTTGCATTTGGAGTGGGCCGATTTAGTCGTTGTTATGCAGAAAATGGTACGTGCGCTAAAGGGCGAGGGTGTGATTTATACGTCCTTTAAATACGGCCAGTTCACGGGCGAGCGCAACGGTCGCTTTTTTACTGATTTGGATGAAGAGGGCCTCGCAAGGCTGCTCAAGGAAGTGGGCGGCTTGGCGGTAAAGGAGCTGTGGATTACGGGGGATGTGCGTCCCGGCAGGGGTGAAGAAAAATGGTTGAATGTGCTGCTGAAAAAGAGCTGTCTAGGGAAATAGAGGTTGAGCCCATAAGCGTCATTACGGGCGATAATAATTATAAAAAATTCCTATATTATCAACTAAAAATGAGCATCCGCCAGGCGGACGCTATCGACATTGTGGTTTCCTTCTTGATGGAAAGCGGCGTGCGCATGCTGCTCAAGGATTTGCAGAGCGCCTTGGACCGCGGTGTAAAAATTAGGCTGCTCACGGGCAATTATTTGGGCATAACCCAGCCTGCGGCGCTGTATTTGATCAAAAAAGAGCTGGGCAATAGGGTGGATTTGCGTTTTTATAACGATACCACACGTTCCTTTCATTCTAAGGCCTATATATTCCATTATGGGGACGAGGGCGAGATATTTATTGGCTCCTCTAACATTTCTCGCAGTGCGTTGACTGCTGGCATTGAGTGGAATTACAGGCTGATTAAACGCATTGACGAGGAAAGCTTTACGGCCTTTTATGAAACCTTTAATGATTTGTTTGAGCATCATTCCATTGTGGTGGATGACCAAGTGCTGCAAAGCTATTCCAAAAGCTGGCACAAGCCCAGTGTGGCCAAGGACTTGGAGCGCTACGACATTAAAGAGGATGAGAATACCCGTGTTAGCTACTTGTTTCAGCCCCGTGGTGCGCAAATCGAGGCCCTTTATGCTTTGAACAGCTCCCGTGAGGAGGGCGCGACCAAGGGCGTGGTGCAGGCTGCGACAGGTGTGGGCAAAACCTATTTGGCTGCCTTTGATAGTGTTAATTTTAAGCGTGTGCTCTTTGTGGCTCACCGCGAGGAGATTTTGCGGCAGGCGGCAGAGGCCTTTAAGAATGTGCGTCCACAGGATAGCTGTGGCTTTTTTATGGGCCAGCAAAAGGATACGGATAAGCAGCTGGTCTTTGCTTCGGTGGCCACCTTGGGCAAGGAAAAGTATCTAAATGAGGCCTACTTTCCCAAGGATTATTTTGATTACATGGTGGTGGACGAGTTTCACCACGCAGTGAATAAGCAGTATCGTAATATCGTAGAATATTTTACGCCCAAATTCATGCTGGGATTGACGGCAACCCCAGACCGCATGGACGGACGGAATATTTTTGAGCTGTGCGATTATAACGTGCCCTATGTGATTACGCTGCAGGAGGCCATCAACAAGGGGATGCTGGTACCCTTCCATTATTATGGCGTGTATGATGAGACCGATTATTCCGGCATGCGCTTTGTGGGCGGGCGCTATAACGAGCAGGATTTGAATGCGGCCTATGTGGTAACCAGCGGCGCAGCGATTTGATTTATAAGCATTATTTGAAATATCGTTCCCAAAGGGCCCTTGGCTTTTGCTGCTCGAGGCTGCATGCGGAGATGATGGCGAAGGATTTTTGTGAGCGTGGCGTGCCTGCGGTGGCGGTGTATAGCGATGCTCAAGGGGATTTTGCCGAGGACAGGCAGCAGGCTATTTCCAAGCTGGTGAAGGGCGAAATCAAGGTGATTTTTTCCGTGGATATGTTCAACGAGGGCGTGGATATTCCCAGTGTGGATATGGTGATGTTTTTGCGTCCTACGGAAAGTCCCATTGTCTTTTTGCAGCAGTTGGGCAGGGGTCTGCGCACTTATAAGGGCAAAAAATATTTAAATGTGCTTGATTTTATCGGCAATTACGCCAAGGCAGAGCGTGCTCCCTTTATGCTGGCTGGCAGGACTATGAGCGGTGGGAGAAAGCTGACGCGTGGGGAATTAGAATATCCTGATGATTGCATTGTGGATTTTGATATGCCCCTATTGGATTTGTTCCAGCGCTTGGAGCAGCGGCGCTTGCATATTAAGGAGCGTATTCAGCAGGATTTTGTGCGAGTGCAGGAGTTTTTAGGCAAGGTGCCCACCCGCATGGAGCTTTTTACCTATATGGATGACGAGATTTATTATCTGTGCCTGAAGAATGCCAAGGAGAATATTTTCAAGAATTATTTGGCTTTTAAGGAAGAAATGGGGCTGTTAACGGCAGCGGAGCAGGAGCTTTGCGCAGGTGTGGGCAAGGAGTTTGTGCATCTTTTGGAGACCACGGATATGACCAAGGTGTATAAGATGCCGGTGCTGCGGGCCTTTTATAATGGTGGACAGGTGCGCATGGGTGTGACAGAGCAGGAGCTTTTGGCTAGCTGGAGGGAATTTTTCAATGACGGCACCAATTGGAAGGATTTGAAGAAGGAGATTACGCTTGAGGAATATAGGGCCATTAGTGACAAGGCCCACTTGAGCAACATTTTGCGCAATCCGGTGAAGTTTTTGAAGGCCAGTGGCAGGGGCTTTTTCGTAGAGCGAGATGGTTATCCAATTGCTCTGGCAGAGTCGCTTGCAGGTGTAGTAAAAAATCCTGCCTTCGTGGCGGAGCTGAAGAATATTATTGAGTACAGGACTATGGAGTATTATCGGAGCCGGTACGAGGAGAAGGAGTAGGAAATCGCCACGAACATCTGTTTC
>SFRS01000171.1 GCA_004562175.1 bacterium
ATCCTTGACTAAAAGCATAATGTGGACCATTTTGGTATTGTTTTCCAGCTTTATTTTGACCCAACATGTGGCCAACTATTTCATAGAAGACCGCATTGAAAAGGAAAAGCAGTTAGTAAAGCACACGGCTCAAATTACGGCCCTGCACTTCGAATCTAAAATCGAAAAGTATTTGAGTGCTGCTGACTTTATAAAGAACTATTTGCTGCTTAATGGGGAAGAGACCACCTTTGCCGCTTTCCCCCGTTTGGCTCCCGCCATTATGGATAAAAATGGTGTTATTCAATGCATCGAGTTGGCCAAGGATGGCACTATAGATTATGTTTATCCATTACAGGATAACGAGCACGTATTAGGCTTGAACCTGCTGACCGCTGAAAAAAGACGTCATGAAGCAGGCCTTGCTCGTAAAACAGGAAAATATACCATTGCCGGACCCTTTCCCTTGGTACAGGGTGGCGTTGGCGCTCTACTTTTTGACCCTATTTATATGAATAATGACAAGGGTGAAGAAAAGTTTTGGGGTTTTGCTGTGGTGGTAATCGATTGGGAGGCCTTTGTGAAAGAGGTCAATCTAGCGCACTTGACAAAAAGTGGTTATCATTACAGTATTTGGCATCGCGATCCCTATACTGGAGCGAAGGCTAGCATTGCCACATCAGACCATTTGGTTTCGGAAAATGCCATTCAGGTCAGCTGTCCCATGCCCAACGATCTTTGGTATGTGGACATAGAGGTGGATGGTGGGTGGATTTCCTCTGCTACCCAAGATGCCTATTTGGCGCTGGCTATGCTTATAAGTATTTTGCTGACCATTGGCTATTGGCAATTTGCCACTGGCAGACGCAAGGAGCAGGAGCATAAGCAGCAGCTGGAGGTGGCTTTGGCCAAGGCAAATGTGGCTAATGAGGCTAAAACCCGTTTCCTATTTAGCATGAGTCATGATATACGCACGCCAATGAATGCCATTTTGGGCTTTACAGAAATAGCCAAGGGAAGCAAGAATATGCAGCAAATTCAGGATTGCCTGCATAAAATTGGTTTGGCTGGCGATTTGCTGTTAAAGCTCATCAATGAGGTTTTGAATATCTCGCGCATTGAAAGTGGTACTTTAAAGCCCCTTTTAGAAAAGACAGATTTACAGCTTTTTGCTCAGGAATTGGAGATGCTATTTAAGCAATCCATGCTGGAGAAAAAGCTCGATTTTAAGGTCAATTGTGTGGTCAAAAATCGCTTTGTCGAAGCGGACTCCCAGCATATGCAGGCGATTTGTGTCAATTTAATTGCCAATGCACAAAAATTTACAGCAGCAGGTGGCAGGGTGATAGTGGGAATTGAGCAGCTGGAAAGCAAGAACGACACAGCTGTTTATCGCATCACGGTCAGCGACACGGGTATTGGCATGAGTGAGGAGTTCCAAAAGGTGCAATACCAGCTGTTTGAAAGGGAACGCACCAGTACTGTGACACGCACCGAGGGCACGGGCTTGGGACTTGCCATTGTAAAAAGGCTGGTGGACATGCTGCAGGGACGGATTGAGTGCACGAGCCAAGTGGGACAAGGAACAACTTATACACTCTACTTTTCCTTGAAGGTCCTTGCAGATGATGTAGTTAAGCAAGAAAAAGCAAGCTATACAGAGTTTTCTATGAGCCTAGTAGGCAAGGAGATACTCTTGGTAGAGGATAACGAGCTTAACATGGAAATTGCTGAGATTGTGCTTGGTAAGGCTGGCTTGGTAGTGGATACTGCTGAAAACGGATGCGAAGCAGTGAAAAAGGCCCAAAGCAAGCGTTATGATGCTATTTTAATGGATATCCAAATGCCGGTAATGAATGGTTACGAAGCTACCAGAGCAATTAGGCGACTGGAAGATAAGCATTTGGCCAATGTGCCCATTATAGCCATGACAGCCAATGCTTTTCAAGAGGATAAACAAAAGGCATTGAGCGAGGGTATGGACAGTCATGTGGCCAAGCCACTTAATGTGGATGTTCTCATGGCAGTTTTGCGGGAAACTTTGCAAAAGAAGGAGCAAGAAGAGGCAAAATGTTAAAATCTGTTTCGGAAGAGAAGTATAAGCTGATAATTGAATTGCGTCAGCAGCTCCTACGGTGTTTCTGCCGCAAAGGGCGTGCTGCGACTAACGCTGCGGGCAGAGCATCAGGACGAGTATGACTCTTTGATCAATTGTATTAAAAACAAGGCATTGCAAGGAGCGGCTGAGCAAGGCTTGGAGTGTTCCATAAGCTTTATCGAGCCTTTTCCGGCGACGGTTAATGCGGGTGCTAGCGTCCAAAAGCTAAAGGTGGCTGCGGATAGCTTGGGAGTGAAGAATGCTTTTTTGCAGGAGCCAATGCGTTGGTCCGAGGATTTTGGTTACTATTTGCAAAAAACGCGTGGTGCTTTCTTTGGCATGGGCTGCGGTGAGCAGCATGCAGGCTTGCATACAGCGACTTATGAATTCAACGACGCTATCATAGAGGCAGCTGTAGACCTGTTTATAAAGCTTGTTGAATGATAACGAAAAAAGCTCATCCCCTTTTACGGAGATGAGCTAAATTTTTTGTGGTGACCCCGGCCAGAGTCGAACTGGCGCAAAACCCTGCTCCGGAGGCAGGTGCTCTATCCACTGAGCTACGGGGCCATGTCATGATAATCATCGTAAAACAATGTCATAACTAAAAATTGCAGGCGCAAATTTACCATATCATTATAGCACAGCAGGGGGCTTTATGCAAAGCTTTCTGCTATTTTTTGTCATTTACCTGTTTATATGCTACAATAAAAGTGCTATAATATAGTTCTGATTTGAGTATGAAAGGATTTGCCAATGATTACCATTCGTGATAAAGTACGCTTTGTAGAAACTGATATGATGGGTGTTGTGCACCATGCCAACTATTTGCGCTGGTTTGAAATGGGACGGGTGGCTTATTTAAGAGCCTGTGGCATCACCTTAGGCGAGCTCATGGATGCGGGTGTTATTTTTCCCATCACAGAAGTCAAAGCAACCTATAAAAATTCCTGTACCTTTGATGATGATTTTGAAGT
>SFRS01000172.1 GCA_004562175.1 bacterium
GGTGCCTTTATGGAAGAGGTGGACGTGGCCGGCAATGTGGTGAAGCATTACGACAGCGTGCAGCCCGTGCCCGGCAAAAATCTGCAGCTGACGCTTGATTATCGCTTGCAAAAATCCTTGGAGGATTTTACCGACAAGCATTTGGCCTTTTTGCGTCGCAGCGGCCTCGCGCCTCGCGCTCGGGCTGCGGCGGTAGTGGCCCTGGACCCGCGCAATGGCGCGGTGCGGGCCATGGTAAGCCGTCCCGGCTACGACCCCAATCTTTTTGTACATGGCATCTCCTCCAAGGATTGGAATCGCATCAACAACGATGATGCCTATCCGCTGAATAACAAGGTTATCAGCGGTGAATATCCCCCTGGCTCTACCTTTAAAATTGTCACCGGTAGTGCGGCCTTTGAGCTGAACAAGGTGGGGCTCAACGAGCCCATCTACGACGGCGGCTTCCATCCTCTGGTTCCCACCATGGGTAACGCTGGCGGCGAGGTGCTGGGCTGGTTGACCTTTATTACTGCTTTAGCTATGAGTGATAACGTGTATTTTTATGAGCTGGGCAATCGCGTGGGCATCGACAATATTGCAAAGTACGCTCGCATCTACGGCTTTGGCCAAAAAACAGGCATTGATTTAGAGGGCGAAAGCCGGGGCCTGGTGGCCTCCAAGCAGGTGAAGCGGGAAATTTGGGACGAGGATTGGCGTTTGGGCGACACCTTCAACGCCGCCATCGGTCAGGGCTTCAATTTGACCACGCCCATGCAGCTTTCCGTGATGCTGAGTATTGTGGCCAACGGTGGCACCAAATACCAGCCCTATTTGGTGGATAGCATTTTGAACGCCGATGGCACACTTTTTGAAAAGCCCAAACGTACCGAGGGCAAGCATATTGAGGTTTCCCAACAGACCATTGACTACATGCGTCAGGGCATGAGCGCTACCACCAAGGAGGGTGGCACCGCGTCCTATTTCAGTACACTGCCCAAGCCTATCGCAGGCAAAACAGGTACGGCGGAAAACTCCCACGGCCGCGACCACGGTCTTTTCGTGGCCTATGGTCCGGTGGAGGACCCGGAGTTAGTCGTTGTTTGCATAGTGGAGCAGGGCGGCTTTGGCTCCACCGCGGCTGGTCCCATCGTGTATAAAGCCTTTGAAGAGTTCTTCAAGGAGCGGGGCTGGATGCCTGAAGATGAGCCCAAGGCAGAGGTGTGGTTTGAAGAGCCAAAACCGGCACAGGCAAGTCCTGCAACCACACCTGCGCAAGCGGCACAGTAGGAAGGGAGCAGCATTGTGGATATAAAACGCATCCTGAAAAATCTGGATTGGTGGCTGATTTTAGCTGTGCTCACCCTCATGGGCTGTGGTCTGGTGCTCATCGATAGTGCGACCCATTCCTTCGCTGTGAGCACGGGCAAGGCTTGGCATGTGCAGCGCCAAAGCATGTTCATGGTCTTTGGTATCATTATGGTCATAGTGTCCATGGCCTTTGACTATCGCATGCTGAAAAATTATGCCTCCAAATTATATATTTTTAACATCGTCCTGCTTTTGGCAGTAATGTTCGTAGGACACAGCCAGCTGGGAGCTCAACGTTGGATTCAGATTGGCTCCCTGTCCTTCCAGCCCAGCGAGTTTTCCAAGGTCTTTTTGATTATTTGTCTTGCCACCTTTATGGATAAACGCATCGAATGGCTGGAGGAATTCAAGGATTATCTGCCCGTATTTTTGTATATCTTTTTCCCTTGGCTTTTAGTTATGCGCCAGCCTGACTTGGGAACCTCGCTGACCTTTATTGCCATTTTAATTGGCATGATTTTTGTCAGTGGCTTCAAGTATAAATGGTTTTTCCGTTTGGGAGTGGCCTTTGTGGCTCTGCTGCCGGCCTTTTGGCTGGTGCTGAAGGATTACCAAAAGAACCGCATTCGTGTCTTTTTGAATCCTGAGCTGGATCCCTTTGGCAGCGGTTACCATGTTATTCAGTCCAAGATTGCCATCGGTAGCGGTGGCCTTTTAGGCAAGGGCTGGCTGGCCGGTACCCAAAGTCAGCTGAATTTTTTGCCGGAAAACCACACGGACTTTATCTTCGCCGTGGCCGGAGAGGAATTTGGCTTTGTGGGCGCGGCCTTTATTATTCTTTTATATTTGATTATTATCTGGCGTGGTATTGCCATTGCGCTGGATGCTGATGATAATTTTGGTACCTTGCTGGCCGTGGGCGTGACCAGCATGTTCATGTTCCACGTGATGGTGAACATTGGTATGACAGCCGGCATTATGCCGGTGACGGGCGTACCCCTGCCCTTTTTAAGCTATGGTGTCAGCTCGCTGACCACCAATCTAATGCTGGTTGCCATTTTGCTCAATATCAAGGTGCGCAAGCAGAATTTGCAATTCTAAGGAGGAAATATGGAGAAGGAATTGACCATTGATATATTAAGCAGCGTGCAAAAGCCTGCTCGCTATACGGGTGGCGAATTCGCCAGCATTATTAAGCCTCAGGACGAGGTGGAAGCTACCATTTGCTTGGCCTTCCCCGATGTGTACGAGGTGGGTATGAGCTATTTGGGCTTCAAGATTCTCTACCATCTGCTTAACAAGCAGCAGGGAGTGCAGGCCGAGCGCGTCTATGCCCCCTGGATTGATATGGAAGCCAAAATGCGTGAGCGCCAAATTCCGCTGCGCACTTTAGAGACAAAAAAGACCTTGAAGGAATGCGATATTGTGGGCTTCACCCTGCAATATGAGCTGAGCTATACCAATATTTTGAACATGCTTGATTTGGGCGGCGTGCCTGTTTTGGCAGCGGAACGCAGCGAGGAGGACCCGTTGGTAATCGTGGGTGGACCCTGCGTGTATAATCCCGAGCCCTTGGCGGACTTCTTTGACTTTGCTATTATCGGCGAGGGTGAAGAAATTATGGCCGAGGTTATGGAGGCCTATAAGGCGTGGAAAAAAGCTGGTAAGCCCGGCGGACGCAAGGCTTTTTTGCAAGAGGTCGTAAAAATCAGCGGCATTTATGTGCCTTCCTTCTACGAGGTGGAGTACAATGAAAATCCTCTCCCATCGTGCCCTTTGGCGAAATCGTGCACGACCGCATTATGTTAGAGGTTTTCCGTGGCTGCAGTCGTGGTTGTCGCTTCTGCCATGCGGGCATGGTTTATCGGCCCGTGCGTGAGCGTCGCCCTGAGGTTTTGCAGGACTTGGCGCGGAAGCTTGTGGACAACACCGGCTACAACGAAATTAGCTTGGTATCCCTGTCCAGCGCTGATTATTCCTGCTTGGCACCCATGGTGCACAGCATGATCGAAGAGTTCAAGGACGACAGGGTGAGCGTTTCCTTGCCCTCTCTGCGCATTGACAGCTTCTGCGTGGCTATTGCCAAGGAGGTGCAGGCTGTGCGCAAGAGTGGTCTGACCTTCGCCCCTGAGGCTGGTAGCCAAAAGATGCGTGATGTGATCAACAAGGGAGTCACGGAAGAGGATTTGATGAACGCTGTGGGCGCGGCCTTTGAGTCCGGCTGGAACAGCGTGAAGCTGTACTTCATGATCGGTCTACCCTTTGAAAATGATGATGATGTGCTGGCCATTGCGGATTTGGCTCGCAAGGTGCAATATAAATATTACCAAGTGACAGGCAAGCGTGGCTGCAAGGTGACCTGCAGTGCATCCTTCTTCGTACCCAAGCCCTACACCGCCTTCCAATGGTTTGCCCAAGATGATTTGGAAACCATTCGTCGCAAGCAGTTCCTGTTGAAGGATGAAATCAAAACCATCAAGAATGTGACCTTGAACTACCACGACAGCAAAACCGGCATCATCGAGGCCGTTTTTGCTCGCGGTGACCGCAAGGTGGGCAAGGCCCTCTTGGCTGCATGGCGCAAGGGTGCTCGCTTCGACGGTTGGAGCGATTGCTTCGACTACGAGCGCTGGCTGGAGGCCTTTGCTGAGGCAGGCATTGACAAGGATTTTTATGCTGCTCGCCAACGTGGTGAAAACGAGGTTTTCCCTTGGGAGCACATTTCTCCTGGCGTATCTCGCAAATTCCTGTGGAACGAATGGCAAAAGGCTTACGCACAGCAGCTCACTCACGATTGCCGTCGCTCGTCCTGCACCGGCTGCGGCGTGTGCCAAAAGCTGGGCGTGCAGATTATCGACTATAAAGGGGAGGTGGAGGCCTAATGAAGCTGCGCATGCAAATTACGAAGGACCCCGAAATTCGCTTTATTTCCCATTTGGAATATTCTCGTACCATCAGCCGCGCTATCCGCCGGGCCAAGCTGCCTGCTGCCTATAGCGAAGGCTTTAATCCTCATTTAAAATTTAGCTTAGCCTCCGCGTTAGGCGTTGGCGTGGTGAGCTATACCGAGTTTGTTGAAATCGAGCTGGCC
>SFRS01000173.1 GCA_004562175.1 bacterium
AATGCATATAGCTCAAGCAACAAAAAAACGCAGGCCAAAATGACCTGCGTTAGTTTTGTTATCTAGTTCGCAACAATAACAAGTTGGTGGGCCCAGTAGGGTTCGAACCTACGACCAGCCGGTTATGAGCCGGCGGCTCTACCACTGAGCTATAGGCCCACGAGAACAACTCAACAGTAATATTCTATTATATAGGAGTCTTTCTGTCAAGAACTATTCCAAAAAGTCCTTCAGCTTCTTACTGCGACTGGGATGGCGCAGCTTCCGCAGCGCCTTGGCCTCAATCTGGCGAATACGCTCACGGGTAACACCAAAATGCTGGCCCACCTCTTCCAAGGTGCGGCTGCGACCGTCCTCCAGACCAAAGCGCAGCTCCAGTACTCGCTTTTCACGGACGGTCAAGGTTTCCAAAACCTCGTCCAGCTGCTCCCTGAGCAGGGTGAAGGAAGCGGCATCCGCCGGTGCCGGCGCATCGTGGTCCTCAATGAAATCGCCCAAATGGGAATCCTCCTCCTCGCCAATGGGCGTCTCCAGTGAAACAGGCTCTTGGGCAATCTTCATGATTTCGCGCACACGCTCCACGGAGGTATCCATCTCCTTGGCAATTTCCTCGGGCAAAGGCTCACGGCCCAGCTCCTGCAAAAGCTGGCGGGAAACGCGAATCAGCTTGTTGATGGTTTCCACCATGTGCACAGGAATGCGAATGGTACGGGCCTGGTCCGCAATGGCACGGGTAATAGCCTGACGAATCCACCAGGTAGCATAGGTACTGAATTTGAAGCCCTTGTTATAATCGAATTTTTCTACAGCTTTAATGAGGCCCAAATTGCCCTCTTGAATCAAATCCAAGAAGAGCATGCCACGGCCCACATAACGCTTGGCAATACTTACTACCAGACGCAGATTGGCCTCGGACAAGCATTTTTTGGCATCATTGCCCTGTTGGCGTACAGCCTTCAGCAGCTTGTCAAAGTCTTCCTCCACATCAAGATATTGCTCTGCAATTTGGGTATCCTTTTCACGGCCATCGCTCAATCGAGCCTTGATTTCCTCCAGCAGGGACTTTACCTGATACAGGTTATGCACATCCTTGTCACTGGTAGGACGTTGGATTTCCAAACGCTCGCAGTCGGGAATCACGCATTTATTTTCTACCATCAAGCGCTGCAGATGCAAACGCTCATCCCTGGTAAATTCAAAAATCAAGTCCTCATAATCCTCGATTTGGTAAGGATTGCCGGCCTCTTGGCGCTCCTTGATCATGTCCAGCACCTTGTAAATGGAGCGCATATCGGTCATATGCCACTCACCCTGCATGAAGCCGCCGATTCTTTCCAGCAAAATCGCTGTATTATCGGTGCCACTGAAAACAGGTGCATCCAAGGTAATGGTCTTGCCCCGGAGCAGTCGCTCGGCCTGACGACCCTTATCCATGCGCTTGGCCAGCTTGATTTCATCCTCGCCCACCAGTAGCGGCACGCGACCGATTTCCTTCAAGTACATGCGCACCGGGTCATCTATGCTGATGCCCTCGGGAACGGTCAGATTAGCCAGCTCCGCCTCAGTAATATCCGCATCGGCCGGCTCATCAGCATCCACCATGGGCAGCACATCATCCTCGGCAGTATTATCATCCACTATTTCCAAGCCCTTGCGGGTAATAACCTCGTATAAATGCTCAACCTCCTCGGAGGACACTGTATCCAAGGAGTTGATGGTCCCCATAACGTCCCCATAAGTGAGAACACCATTTTGTGCCTTGCCCCTTTGCACCAATTCATCAATTTGTTCCTGGGTCAATTTGCTTGTATTCTCTTCCATGGTGTTCCCTCCTTCCATTTCATTTTGATTGTCCATAGAGCTTCTTGATTTCATCCTTTATCCTTTGAGTCTCCAACAATTCCTGCATAAAGCGTTCGTCCGCCGAGCGTTCGTATTCATCCGCCAACAGACGATGCTTTTCATATTCCTGCTCCAGAAAATTGCGCTGCAGCTGGCGTAGACAAGCCTTCACAAATTGTTCCCCATCCTGCGTGGGCACCGCTCTTGTCCTGATCCCCGCCAAGGCTGACTGGGCCGCTCCATCCAAAGCATCATTTAATCTATCAATAGTAAAAGCGTTTTCCTCGTACAATGCCAGGAGAAAGGCAAAAATTTGTGCCAAAGCCGGGTCACTCCAGCCCGTAAGCTTGAGCACCGCCTGGCAATTTTCTGCCAGCTGGGGCTCCTCCAAAAGCACTGCCAAAAGCTGCTCCTCTGCTTGGCGTGTGACGCTGATTTTCTTCACGTCAGGCACGGGCACATACACGCTTTCCCTTCTGGCACCATTTTTTCTTGTTGCCTTACGATACTCCTCCACAATGAGGCCCTCGTCTATGGTCAACCTTTGTGCCAGCCTACGCATGTGCTCTGCAGCTTCAATTTCACTTTTACATTCTAATAGGAATGGTAGTATATTCGACACAGCATCGACTTTTCCTGCTAAATTCGTCACATCACCCTGCAAAATTGTTTCTTCGATTTGAAAGTCTATGCCTTCACGTGCTTGCTTGATAACCTCTAAAAAGGCCTCCTTGCCATAGCGACGAACATACTCATCCGGGTCCTTGCCCTCGGGCACCCCCGCAATGCGCACCTTCAAGCCCTCCGTGCGAGCAATGCTCACAGCCCGCACCGACGCCTTGCGTCCGGCGCTGTCGCTGTCGTAGCAAAAGATTACTTCATCAGCAATGCGCTTCAAAAGCTTGGCCTGCTCCGTGGCAAAGGCCGTGCCCATGGACGCCACCACATTACTAATCCCTGCCGCATGCAGACTAATAGCATCCATATAGCCTTCTACCACGATGGCTTGCCGACTGGCGCGTATGGCCTTATAGGCCACATCCATGGCAAAAAGTAAACGCCGTTTATTAAACCATTCCGTTTCTGCTGTATTTAAATATTTAGGCGTGCTGTTATCAAGCACCCTGCCTCCAAAGCCCACAATCTTACCCTTGGGGTCCTTGATGGGAATCATCACCCGATTGCGGAACTTGTC
>SFRS01000174.1 GCA_004562175.1 bacterium
TTTCGATAATACACAAAACGCCCTGCGTCAGCTGCAAAATAGCTTACGCAGAGCGTTATTTTTTACTTTTTGTACATCTTGCAGCAACAAAAGCACTGAAATTTTATACGTAACAAAACGTTACCCGAAACAAGTGTTCTGTATAAAAATGTATTGCTGTCAACAAATAAAATATACCTTAAAGCTTTTCCTTCAAAATATTTCGTCCAAGCATGCGGTTATACTCCCATGCTCCTTTGCCCTCACGCTGCTCAAACTGATTCATCACCGCATTGATTTCATCCGCATAATGCACAATAAAAGCCTCGCGAGTCGCGCAGGCCACCGGAGAACCCTTTTCATTGTCCCCATGATGGCTCAATAGAATATGCTGCAGCTGCTCCAAGCGTTGGGCCGGCATATTCAGCTTAAAGGCCGCCTCCTGCACCATCAGGCTAGTCATAGCAATGTGACCCATAAAGCGACCAACATTAGTATAGGGAAAGCCAATCTCAGCAGAAATCTCCTTGATTTTGCCGATATCATGTAAAAGAGCACCGGCAATGACCAAGTCCTTGTCCACATTCTCGATGCGGTCTGCCATGGCCACAGCCAGCTCTGTTACATCCACAGAATGCTGCAGCAGGCCGCCAATATAAGCGTGGTGCAGCTTCATCCCCGCCGGATTATGCACAAAGGCATCATAAGTATTGCCGCTGAAAATAGTTTCCAAAAGCTTGCGCAGGGTCGGCGTGCGCACAGCCTTGATATAGTTCACCAGCTTATTTTTGTAGGCCTCCACATCGAAATCACCGTGGGGCACCAAATTGCTGATGTCGTCCCCGGGCACCAGCTCCTCCAAGCGTTTGATAATGAGCTGCAAGGACATATCGTTAGCAAATTTGTTGATATCCACATCACCGCCCACCATAAAGGCCGTGGGGCCCTCCAAATTGCGCATTTTTTCCACAATAACGGCATCAAAACAAATAAAGGCCAAATGCCCCCCGTTATCCTCCAGCATGCCACGAGCAAACACGCCCCCGTTGGAGGAGGTGCCCACCTTCTGCACACGTACTAAAGCGGCTTGGCACATTTTTTGACCAGCCTTCAAATCATTCAGCATTCTTGTCACCTTCTAATCTATCTATAATATATAAGTTTATCTATCAACGGTAAATTATTTCCCGCTTTTTCCTTAAACATGGCGCAGGAGCAAGGACTCCTTGGCCACCTTTAAAATGATATTCCAATTCTTTTCCGTAAACCGCAGGGAGAGCCTGTCCGCCAAATCCTCCAGCACGGGCCATTCTGTGCATTGGTGACCAGCGTCGATGATATTCAGTCCACTAAAAACAGCTCTTTGGGCATCGTGGTATTTCACGTCCCCGGTGAGCAGGGTGTCCGCCTGATGGCGCAGCGCTTCCTCGATTAAGTCGCTGCCCGCGCCCCCGCATACTGCCACCTTGCGAACACTGCGACCTGCGTCTCCCACAACAAGGTAATCGGCATGGAGGGCTTTCTTCACATGCTCGGCAAAGGCCGTGAGACTACTTTCCGACACAAAGCCAATGCGACCTAAGCCATTGCTGTTATCCAAAATATCCTCATCGGTGATGCCCAAACGCTTCACCAAGCAATCGTTGACACCATTAGAGACGCAGTCCAGATTAGTGTGAGCGCTATACACAGCGATACCATGCTCCGCCAGCTGCAAAAGCAGCTCCTGCTGCCAGTTGGCATCGGTGATGTGGGGCAAACGCTTGAAAATCGCCGGATGGTGGGTAATGAGCACATCCGCCTTGAAGGCCACCGCCTGGGCCACAGTCTCAGCCGTCATATCCAGGGCCAGCATGATTTTGTGCACTGCCTTGCTGCGACGGCCCAGCATCAGGCCCACATTATCCCACTCCTCCGCCAGCTGGGGCGGGGCTATTTCTTCTAAAAGCTCAACTAATTCTGCAACCGTGATTTGTTTGTTCATGGGCTAACACCTCCGGTTTCATCCATCATTTGCAAGAGAATTGATTTATTGTATATTTGTTTACTACTTTAGTTAACTTACTTTTCAAGCTTCTGCTGCAGTGCTTGTATTTCCCCAAGCAGCTGCTCGGTTTGGGCATATTTGGCACTAGCCTTAGCCCGCTCGCTGCGAGCCATGTTGGTTAAGAGCTCTTCAAGGCTGGCTTTTTGGCGTGCTATTTGTTTTTCCAAAAGCGGATGACCTGCTTGTAAAAGCGCAGGCCCCAGTAAATATTCTGCTTCACTGTAGCTAGCAGAATTTATCTGAGTGCTCACAGTTTTGGCATTAGTGCAAATATCTCCCGCTCCACTGTAGCTTGCAAGAGTAGCCTCCACATCTACTAACTTGCCAGCGCGCTCTGCGCAGATGATTTCGTAAAAATGAGGCGGGTCGTCTACTAAGTCCTCAGCCACCAGTCGCCAGCCCTGCTCCACCAGATAGCGGCGCAAAGCGGCGGCGCCAGCCATGGGCTGGAGCACCAGCCGCTGAGCCGCTTGGGCTACCGCCTTGTCCGCCTCTAAAATGCTGATAATCGTGCTACCGCCCATGCCACAAATAGCGATGCAGTCCACTTCTCCGGGGGCAAGCACCGCCAGGCCGCTGCCCTGGCGGACTGCTATTTTGTCAGCGGCGCCGTGCATCGCCACTGTGGTCCGTGCCGCCTGGCACGGGCCCGTGGCGATGTCGCCGGCGACCGCGCTCACAATGACTCCCTGCTCAACGAGCCATACCGGCAGGTAGGCGTGGTCCGTACCTATATCAGCAAAGCGGCTACCTTTCGGCACCAACGCTGCCACTGCTTGTAGTCTTTTATCTAAATGCATACCAAAAATTCCTCCACCACGACCTGGTCCCCCTCCCTTTGCAAAGGGAGGCTCTCTTCTATCTTACTTTTCCTTTACTCCATCTGAGCCATGTACAGCTTGTAGTACTCGCCCTGCTTGGCCATCAGCGCCTCGTGGGAGCCCTGCTCCAAAATTCCGCTGCGGCTCAGCACAATAATCCTGTCCACGTGCCGAATGGTTGAATATTCTTTTCCGTTTCATTATCTAAGGAAGAGGTCGCTTCATCCAAAATCAAAATGGGCGGATTTTTTAAGAACACCCGAGCAATGGCAATACGCTGCTTTTGCCCACCACTTAATTTCACCCCACGCTCGCCCAAGGGCGTGTCATATTTTTGGGGCAAACGCTCAATAAAGCGGTCCGCCTCCGCATGCTTGGCGGCTGCTTCGATTTCTGCTTGGGTGGCATCGGGCCTGCCATAGGCAATATTGCTGGTGACACTGTCCGAGAAAAGGAAAATATCCTGTTGCACAATACCAATGTTATGGCGCAAGGACGCCAAGGTCATGGACTTGATATCACGGCCATCGAT
>SFRS01000175.1 GCA_004562175.1 bacterium
AAGGTTGGTTATTTTTACACAGGCAAAAACACCTTGGGCATGCTCATGGAAGAGATTTCTGCTATCACCGTGCAGGATCTGCAGTCCGTGCCTGTGGCCATCTCCCATGACAAAAGTGCCTACGAAGCTGTCGTAACCATGTTTTTGGAGGATGTGGGTACGGTCTTCGTGCTGGACGAAAACAATCTTTTGACCGGCGTAGTTTCCCGCAAAGACCTTTTAAAGGCCGCCATCAACAATAGCGATTTGCGTGACATCCCCGTGGTCATGGTCATGACCCCCATCTCCAAGATCATTGTGGCCCAGCCCGAGGAATCCATTGCCACTGCTGCGCGTCGCCTCATCAATAACGAAATCGACTGCCTGCCCGTGGTGAAGATGCTGGACGAAAGCAAGCGTCAATACCAAGTTTTGGGCAGAATCACCAAGACTAATTTTACCCGTTTGCTGGTAGATTTGGCAGAAGGAAAGGGAGGTAATTATCATAATACCGAAGAATAATCCGATTATTTATGCTGTATCCGACTCTATTGGCGAAACTGCGGAGTCCGTTGTCAAGGCCACCACGAGCCAATTCGTGGAAGAAAAATTCGATGTTATCCGTGTTCCTTACGTGAAGGACAAGGAGCAGATTGACAGAGTAGTGGAGGAAGCTGCTGCTAATAGCGCTGTTATTTGCTATACCATTGTTTCTCCGGAGCTGCGCGAGCATATGGCTGACCGTGCTTTGGCAAAGGATGTAGAAGTAGTGGATGTTTTGGGCCCCATGCTCAAATCCATCGAAAAAACCACCGGTATGCTGCCCCGCAACCAAGCCGGCCTCATCCATTCCCTGGACCACGACTACTTCAAGCGTGTGGAAGCTGTGGAGTTTGCTGTTAAATACGACGATGGCAAGAACCCCTTGGGCCTGCTCAAGGCGGACATCGTTATCATCGGCGTATCCCGCACCTCCAAAACACCCCTGTCCATGTATCTTGCTCACAAGCGCATCAAGGTTGCCAACGTACCCCTTGTGCCGGAGCTGGCTCCCCCTGAAGAGCTCTTCAAGGTGCCGCCCTATAAAATCATCGGCCTTTTGATTGACCCCTTCAAGCTCAACGAAATTCGTGCCGAGCGCTTGAAGACCATGGGCCTCAGCGATACTGCTGTCTATGCGGACATGAACCGTATCAACGAGGAGCTGACCTATGCCAAGGGCATCATGCGCCGTCTGCACTGCCAGATTATCAATGTTTCCAACCGTGCTATTGAAGAAACTGCAGGCATCATTTTGGAATACGTGCGCAAGAACAAGGAGCGCCACAGCGAAGACTAAGCTTTTGCAAAAAGAAAAATCCGAAGTCATTAATTTGGCTTCGGATTATTTTTATTTAGTTAACTTTACGTTGGCAGGTAGGGGCTTAATAAATTGCTTAGTAATTACGTTATAGGCAATGTCGCCCTTGTGGCTTTTGCCGTTGACCTTCACCTTGCCGGAAAAGGCAGCCAGCTTGGTCTTCCAGCAATAGGAGCCCAAGTCCGCGGTGATGGTGGTGCTTCCATCCTTGAAATTACAATTGCCCGCCACGTAGGCAGCGCGGTCAGAATGATATACATCCACCTTGTCGCAGTTGAAGCTCATTTCTCCAAAGCTCAGGGTGATATTGCCTTGACCATGTACCTCCATTTGATAGAGGTGGACCCTGGTATTGTCGCCGGTGATGGTGAGCAGCGTGTCGTGAGCCGGAAATTGCACAAAAACGTGACCCCGCAAATCGTAAATACCCTTCAAGGGGTTGAAGGTACGGGTGTCGCTTTTAATGGTGGGCTCCACTGCCAAACAAAGGGAGGGCAGCATCAAGAGAACCATGACGAAAGCAAGAATATATTTTTTCATTATAAAATACCTCGAAAAAATAACATATTGATGAATATTTTCAGGGAGCGCATTTAGGCAAGCTACAGCCTAAGCAGGCCCACAGAACTTCAAACATTTTTGGCGTAATAAATATTATAGTATTTTTTTTAGTGTCCTGCAAGGGCTAGAGGCTTTTTTTCGAAGAATTTTTGCTTAAAAAAGAGGATTTTACAGTTTTACATTGAATATAAGTTATGTGTAAAATAGTGGCGGAGGAATGTATGCATGGACGGAGAATTTGAAAGCTTTAAAGAGCAGGTGCGCAGCACGGCCAATATTGTGGAAGTTATCTCCGGCTATGTGCCCTTGAAAAAGCGTGGACAAAACTTTTGGGGCTGCTGCCCCTTTCATGGGGAAAAAACACCTTCCTTTGCTGTGAATCCCGCCAAGAACATGTTTTATTGTTTTGGCTGTCATGAGGGCGGGGATATTTTTAAATTTATCATGAAAATAGAAAGCTGCGACTTCATGGAGGCCTTGAAGCTTTTGGCAGGTCGCTATGGCATTCCCGTTCCGGAAAGGCAAAAGACGGCGGTGGAGATTCGGCGCGAAAAGCACAGGGAGCGCATTTATGAAACCAATGCCACTGCCTGCAGGTTCTATCAGGCCTGCCTTTTAAAAACTCCCTATGGCAAGGGAGCACTGGCCTATTTGAACGGGCGGGGCATCAACCAAGAGATCATCAATAGCTTTTCCATTGGCTATGCCTTGGACAGCTTCACAGCTCTGTTGAGCAACCTTGGGCGGCATGGCTACAAGGGGGAGGAGCTCTTGGCAGCAGGCCTTGTAGCCGAGGGCAGGCAGCAGCTTTATGACAAGTTCCGCAATCGGGTGATGATTCCCATCAAGGACCCCAAGGGTAAGATTGTGGGCTTTGGCGGTAGGGTGCTGGATAACAGCACGCCTAAATATTTAAATACAGCAGAAACGGAATGGTTTAATAAACGGCGTTTGCTTTTTGCCATGGATGTGGCCTACAAGGCCATTCGCGCCAGCCGGCAAGCCATCGTGGTGGAGGGCTATATGGATGCTATTAGCCTGCATGCGGCAGGGATTAGTAATGTGGTGGCATCCATGGGCACGGCCTTTGCTACGGAGCAGGCCAAGCTTTTGAAGCGCATTGC
>SFRS01000176.1 GCA_004562175.1 bacterium
TTTATGAGCATCTGCCCCATGAAGGTAAAGTCATCAGCCACAAGCACCTCGCTGCCGCTGGCAGCGGGCTCATAAGCACTATAATCTATACCAAAGCGCTCCATGAGCTTGGTATTACCACACAAAATCCGGCGCTGACCGAAAAAGGCCACCAGTCCCTCGCCCGCAATTTCTTCGAACTTGCTGGGGCGCACCAGCTCCAAATTTTGCTCCTTGGCCGCCTCCACAATGCTCAAGGCAATAGGATGGGTGGACACCAGCTCCGCACTGGCCGTGCGTCTAAGCAGAGTAGCTTCATCCGCACCATTAACTGCACGCACCTCTTGCAGCACAAAATTGCCCTTGGTCACCGTGCCGGTTTTGTCCATGACCACGGCAGCCACATTCTTCAAGGCCTCCATGGCCACGCCGCCCTTGAACAAAATGCCATACTTGGAGCCGGCACCGATGCCACTGAAGAAGGCCAGAGGCACGCTGAGCACTAAAGCGCAGGGACAGCTGATAACCAAAAAGGTCAGCGCAGTGTAGACCCATTTGTGCCAATCGCCGGTAACGAGGGACGGAATCACCGCCGTCGCAATAGCTGCTGCCACCACAAAGGGCGTATACACGCGAGCGAAGCGAGTGATGAAGCGGTCGATGGTGGGCTTGGAGGAAGCAGCGTTTTCCACGCTGTCCAAAATGCGGGTCACCATGGACTCGGCCAGCACCTTTTCCACGCGAATTTTCAGCATGCCACTGGTGTTCACGCAGCCGGAGACGATTTCATCGCCGTATTTGCGCTTTACGGGCACGGGTTCACCGGTGACAGGGGACGTATCCACAAGGCTTTCGCCCTCCACTACCACGCCATCCAGCGGAATGCGGTCACCGGCGCGCACCAGCAGAATATCGCCCACATGAGCTTCCTCAGCAGGGATGACCTTGACCTCCTCGCCTACCAAGAGATTAACCACCTCCGGGCGCATATCCACCGCGTCCATAATCTGGCCGCGGCTCTTTTCCACAGCGCGCTGCTCAAAATATTCGCCCACGCGATAAAAGAACATGACGCCCACGGCCTCTTCCCACGCCTTAATGGCGAAGGCCCCCAAGGTAGCCACGGTCATCAAAAAGTTTTCGTCAAAGACATTGCCCTTGAAAATGTTTTTCAAGGCGGTAATCACAATACGTCCACCCAAAAGGATGTACGCAAAAATCAGGCAATACATATGGTAGGCCTCAGGTATGAGGCCCAGCCACTCTGTCACGATGAAAACGATGCCGCCCAGAACCAGCTCCCACAGCACGTGGTCCCCATGTTCGTGGTCATGACCATGCTCATCTTTCTCCTCATCACCGCAACAGCCACAGCCTATTTGTGGCCCCCTGCGCTTACGCCTAGTGCCGTGCTCGTGGCCACAACCGCACTCATCCTCATGCCCGTGACTACAGTCGCACTCGTCTTCTTGCTCGTGATGGTCAGACCCACGGCCACACTCCTCTTCATGGCCATGGTGCTCGTCATGATGATCATTGCCACAGCAACAGTCATCCTGCTCGTGATGGTGATGATGCTCGTGGCCGTGTTCATGGCTATGCACAACACCATCACCATGGCTGTGAACAGGCACATGTCCCATGCTGCTATGGTCGTGGTCCTTGCCACAATGACCGCAAGTGCAGCCCTCCGGATGGTTACTATAATCCTCATTACCCTTAATATGGCCATGCACATGCCTAAAGCTGCGCACCTCTCTAGAGCTGTTGCGGACATCTTCTAAATCTCGAATCAATTCTTTCATTATGTGGTACCGCCTTTCTCAAAATCTAGTGGTTACACTCTTTATATGAGTACTTATTCATATATTCTGGAAAAATTAAGCGAAGCGCAAGCTAAGTGCCTCTGCTTCCTGACTATATTATAACATATGAATGAGTATTCATCTATACCCATCTGTAAAAAAATCTTAAAAATTTTTAAAGGCTGGGTGCGGCCTTGTAAAGGAAGGGATTGCAGGCTCGCACCCAAATGGAGATGGAAGGGAAGAAAAATTCTTCTCTTGACAGAGAAAGCTATTTATACAAGTGGCAGGCCACCCAATGCCCATGCTCGATTTCTTTAAGCTGGGGCTTGTTATTGAGGCAATAATCCGTGCAATGCTCGCAACGGCTGGCAAAGGGACAGCCCGGCGGCAAATCCAAAGGACTGGGAATCTCGCCCGGCAGAGCCTGAATCTTTTCGCCGGGGCGGAAATCCACCTTGAAGACTGCGCCCATAAGCGCCTTGGTATAGGGATGCTTGCAGCTATCAGCAATGCGCCCATGCTCCAGCCATTCCACCACATTGCCCAAATACATGACAGCCACCTGATGGCACATTAAATCCACCAGGCCTAAATCATGAGCGATGAAGATATAGGTAATATTTTTCTCCTTTTGCAGGCGGCACAAAAGCTCACAGACCTTTTCCTGCACGGATACGTCCAAGGCGGAGGTGGCTTCGTCGCAGACGATAATCTTCGGCTCCAAGGCCAAAGCGCGAGCAATGCCCAAGCGTTGGCGCTGACCACCACTCATGCTATGGGGATAACGATCCTTAAAAGAAGCTGGCAGCTCTACCATTTCCAGCAGCTCGGCTGCCTTGGCGTCCACCTCGCTCTTTTTAATTAAGCCGAAATTCTTCAAGGGCTCAGTGAGGATATCCTTCACCAGCATCTTTGGATTAAAGGCTGCCGTAGGGTCTTGGAAGACCATCTGGATGTTACGACGGTCCTGGCGGGACTGCTCACCCCTATCCTTGAGCAAATCATGGCCTTCAAAAATTGCCTCACCGCTGGTAGCAGGATGAATTTGTAAAAGCGTGCGCACCAGGGTACTCTTACCACAGCCAGACTCACCAATAATACCCAGCGTTTTGCCCTCATAGGCCCGCAGATTGATATCGTTACAAGCAGTCAACACGCGACCATCGTCCACCTTGAACTGCTTGGTGAGATGCTTAATTTCCAAAATCACTTTATTACGCTCATAGGCGG
>SFRS01000004.1 GCA_004562175.1 bacterium
ATTTGCACGATTTTCGGGGTCTTGCCATCGAAGAGAGTGCCTTCGATTTTGTGGGTGCCCTTGGCGGTAGTGATGCGCACATTGATAGCGGTGGAGAAGTAGCCGGGCTTATTGGCTTTAACTTCTTTAACCTCGATATTGCGCTTTTTAGCCATGCCGGGCGCATTGACGAAGTTGACGCTTTCTTGCAGGATGGGGTTCAGCAGGCCCTTTAAGAAGGCAGTGGTGAGAGCTTGGGTTTCGGTTTCAGCCAAGGTGCCGGTGAATTCCACCTCTACCTTGGTGATGGGGCCATCGGCCAGATAAATACCCACGGTGCCCATGCGTTCAGCAAGGCCAAAGTAGGGGCGAATAACCTCGGCCACGCTCTTGGGAATAGGAGCCATGTTGACGGCAGTCATAACAGGGCGACCCTCCAAGGCATCGATAACGCCGTAGGCAACGTCCACAGCGACGCCGATTTGGGCTTCTTCGGTGGAAGCGCCCAAGTGCGGGGTTTGCACTACATTGAACAAGCCTAAGAAGGGATTATTTTCCTTGGTCAGGGGCTCGGAGGGATAAACGTCGATGGCAGCGCCGGCAATTTTGCCGGACTTGATGCCGTCGGCGATGGCTTGATGGTCGCTGCAGCCACCGCGGGCGCAGTTGACGATGCGGACGCCATCCTTCATCTTTGCGATGGTTTCCGCATTGATCATATGCTCGGTCTCTTTGGTCAGAGGCGTGTGAATGGTGATGTAGTCGGAGCGTTTCAGCAGGGTATCTAAGTCAACCAGCTCCACGCCTACTTGGCGCGCACGTTCTTCAGAAATATAGGGGTCATAGCCGATGGTGGTCATTTCCATGCCCTGCATGCGCTTAGCAACGCGACTGCCGATGCGGCCCACACCGATGATGCCCAAGGTGCGGCCTTGGACCTGAATGCCGGTGAAGGATTTGCGGTCCCATTTGCCCTCTTGGATGGATTGGTGAGCTTGGGGGATGTGGCGGGTCATGGCCATGAGCATGGCTACGGTGTGTTCGGTGGCAGCCATGGTGTTGCCTTCGGGGGTGTTCAAAACGACGATGCCCTTGGCAGTGGCGGCGGGTATGTCGATGTTGTCGACGCCTACGCCGGCGCGGCCGATTACCTTCAGGCGAGTGCTTGCTTCGATGACTTCCTTGGTGACGCGTGTGAGGGAGCGTGTTACGAGGGCATCATAGTTATTAATAACCTTGATGAGCTCGTCAGGCTCCATATTGGGCATAATATCTACATCAAAATGCTCGCGCAGCAGTGCCACGCCCTTTTCACTAATATCATTACTTACGAATACTTTCATTGGAAGTTCCTCCTTGTAATTGTTGCAATAAGAATTGAAATTCGTAATAAGTAAGCATCATGCTCGCGGTGATTTTCTTAACGCAAATTTCGTGGGGTTCAATTGGCCTCTGCGGGGTACTATTTGTCTCGCAGAGTAATATACGCTTTCGAACCCTTGAGGCCATTGTACCAAGCCACTCATTTGCTAAAAATCACAGCTCACCTGCTGCTTACTCATTACTCAATTTCATATATTTTTTACTCGTGGCTTTTCTGGTATTCTTTCATAAACTCAGCTAGTGCTACGCAGGCCTCCATTGGGACTGCGTTGTAGGTGCTGGCGCGGCAGCCGCCCACTAGGCGGTGTCCGCCGATGCCCACAAAGCCTGCGGCTTTGCCCTTGGCCACGAAATCCTTTTCCATTTCCGGCGTGGCCAGATTAAAGGTGATGTTCATAAGGCTGCGGGAGCCCTTTTCGGCGTGACCCTTGTAGAAGCCGTTGCTGTTGTCAATTACGTCATAAATAACCTTAGCCTTGGCTTCGTTGTTCTTCGCGATTGCTTCCACGCCACCCTGCTTTTTAATCCAGTGCAGGGTTTTGTTCACCATGTAAATGGCAAAAACCGGCGGGGTGTTGTAGAGAGAATCATTGTCAGCGAAGGTGGAGTACTTGAGCATGGTGGGCAGCTCCTGACGCGCCGTGGCCAAAAAGCGCTTCTTCGCAATGACGATGACGACGCCCGCGGGACCAAGATTCTTTTGTGCACCGGCGTAAATCAGATCGAAGTCTGCCACATTAACCTTGCGGGAGAGAATGTCGCTGGACATGTCGCAAATTACGGGCACATCAAATTTGGGAAAGCTTTTGTATTCTGTGCCGTAAATAGTGTTGTTAGCCGTGATATGCACATACGAGGTGTCTGGCTTGAAGCTAAACTCGGTGGGGATATAGCTGTGATTTTTGTCAGCACTGGAGGCTGCTTCGTAGGCTTCCCCAAAGAATTTGGCCTCAGCCATGGCCTTTTTGGCCCACACGCCCGTATTCACATAGGCAGCATATTTTTTCGTGTGGAAATTGGCGGCAGTCATCAAAAATTGGGTGCTGCCACCGCCTTGGATAAAGAGAATTTCATAATCCTCAGGAATATCCATGAGCTCCCGCAGCAGCGCCTTGGTTTCTGCGTGCATAGCCGCATAATCAGCGCTGCGATGGCTCATTTCGATAATGCTCATGCCGGTGTCGGCATAATTCAAAAATTCTGCTTGGGCCTCCTGCAAAACCTCCAAGGGCATGCAAGAGGGGCCTGCATTAAAATTATAAGCTCTTTTCATAATAGTTCGCTTTCTTCCTTTCGAAACGCGCGATAAGGCATCATCTGCTTCATCGTTTATCAAAAAAATATAGAGAAGCAAGTCCTTTGGGACGAGCTTCTCCTCTCGCGGTACCACCCAAATTGCCTCGGCGCAGCAGCACAAATAAAAAAAGCTCCCATCCCACATGGGACGAGAACTGCTCGCGGTGCCACCCAATTTGCCAAAGGCCAACTTTCTTTCGCTGTATCGGGCGAACCCGTCAAATTCATCATTTGCCGCTTCGGAGCGGAACAGGGGAGCCTCACTACTGTCTTGCATCGACCGACAGCTTTCTGAAAGCTTGGCAGGCTGCTTCTCCTTCATCGCGTTGCAATATTGATATTAAAGTGAATTATAACACTTTTACGAACGGAGTCAAGCAAAATCAAAGAAAATATTCGTGTATACTTGTTTTGCCGACAATGTGTTAGAAAGTTTACACCCAAAAGCCACAATTACCCGCTTAAGAGCTGTTTTTCGCGTTCCTTGTGGCTTTTGCTTGCATATTTTTCTGTTTAGTGCTAAAGTTAGTGCAGTTGAAGAAAATCGCTAGGGGCGCAGCAAGGTAGCTGCTGAGAGGAAGATTCCGACCCTTTGAACCTGAGACGGTTAGTACCGGCGTAGGAAAGCGTAGTTGTAAAAAGACTAGCTGTCGCAGGAAGCGCGACAGCTTTTTTATTGCTGGCGTACAGGTAGAGCGAAGATTAAAGGAGGCAAATTAGATGGCAACACAAATGCAATTGGCAAGACAGGGCATCATTACCGATGCTATGAAAATCGTGGCAGAGCAGGAGCAGGTAACTGCGGAGTTTATTCGTGAGGGCGTGGCCGCAGGCACCATCGCCATCCCCTGCAATATCAATCATAAAAATATTATCCCCCGCGGCGTGGGCCAAGGACTGAAGGTCAAGGTCAACGCCAATATCGGCACCTCCTCCAGCTTCCCCGACCCGGAGCCGGAGCTGAAAAAGCTGGCTGCTGCTATCGAAGCCGGTGCGGACTCCGTCATGGACCTGTCCACGGGCAATAATATCAGCGCTTCCCGCCAAGCCATCATTGGCGCATCCACGGTTATGGTGGGTACTGTGCCCATGTATCAGGTGACCGTAGAGACCATTTTGAAGCGCGGTGCAGTGGTGGAAATGACCAAGGAGGATATCTTTGATGTTATTCGCCAGCAGGCTGCCGATGGCGCGGACTTTATGACCATTCACTGCGGCATCAACAAAAATGTGCTCAAGGCCTTGATTGACGAGGGACGCGTTATGGACGTGGTCAGCCGCGGTGGCTCCTTCATCACCGGCTGGATGCTGCACAACGACAAGGAAAATCCTCTTTATGAATACTATGATGAAATTCTCGATATCTGCGCTGAATACGATGTGACTATTTCCCTGGGTGATGGCCTGCGCCCCGGCTGCATTGCGGACGCCACCGACAGAGCCCAAATCCAGGAGCTGCTGAATTTAGGCGAGCTGACCCAGCGCGCTTGGGACAAGGGCGTGCAGGTTATGGTGGAGGGCCCAGGACACGTGCCCTACAACCAAATCGCTGCCAATATGCAGCTGCAAAAACGCCTGTGCCATGGCGCTCCCTTCTACGTTTTGGGACCTTTGGTAACCGACGTTGCCCCCGGCTACGACCACATCACTAGCGCCATCGGCGGCACCTTGGCTGCTGTCAGCGGTGCGGACTTCCTGTGCTATGTAACTCCCGCCGAGCATCTTGGCCTGCCCGATTTGCAGGACGTGCGCGAGGGCGTCATTGCAGCGCGCATTGCAGCCCATGCAGCGGACTTGGCTAAGGGCAACAAGCAGGCCTGGGAGTGGGATTTGGCCATGGCCAAGGCCCGCAAGGTGCTGGATTGGCCGGAGCAGCTGCGCCTTGCTATTGACCCCATCAAGGCCACCGAATATCGCACTCGCAAGAACAAGAGCGATGACGAGGCCTGCTCCATGTGCGGTGATTACTGTGCAGTGAAAATTGTGGGTCAATATTTAGAGGAGCACATGCGCAAGCAATAAATTGACCTGCTTTGGGGTATAATGGGCTTTATCCCGTGGACAAAGCCGGAAATAAGCAGCTTTTACAGTTTCACCAATGTGAAAAATATGTTATAATGTTACCAACTACAACATTACATAGGGGTAACTCATGGAGAAAAACATTTTAGAATACGTAGGTAATAGCTTATATAATCTCAAAGACTTAAAGCAAATGAAGCGCTATTTGGTGTTCCGCACCCGTTGCCGCCTGCACAGCGGTATGGTCAACGATTTGCTGGATTTTTTTGCTGCCAATGAGCATCGTGAACAATGGCTCATGGGCAACCCTTCTTTTGTGGAGCAGGCCACCCGCTCCTTCTTTTACAAGGGCTCCACTTGGGATGAACGCATGCAGCTAGTGAAGGACCACGTCATGATTATGGAGCAGTACTTCAAGCCGGAGCTCATGGACCAGCTTTACGGTGAGCGCAAATCTGTGCAGCTGTGGGAGGACTCCTATCAGGACAAGCCGCTATCCATGTTCCTCACCTTCCATGCGGGCCAACGCAAGGAGGGCTGCCTTTCCCTGATGATGACCTATGAGCGTGAAGCCTTGTACCAAATCATGTTCTGGTTTGCCAAAAATCCTGCGGATGGCAAAAATGTCATTTACATTGGGGCGCTGCAGGGACCGCAAAATGGTAACGAGCTCATCAAGGGCTTGACCAAGGCCTTCTTTGGCTATCGCACCAAGAATTTGATTTTCTACGGCCTGCGCAGTGTGGCCAAGGCTTTGGGCATTACCAATATTTATGCGGTGGCCAATGAGGGCTATTATGCCATGAGTCATGTACGCATGGACCGCAAGCTGAAAACCGATTTTGGTGCCTTCTGGCAGGAGTGCGAGGGCAAGCAGTGCTCCGACAGACGCTTTTACATCATGCCCGTGGCTGAATATCGCAAATCCATGGAGGAGCTGAAGCCCTCTAAAAGAGCGCAGCATCGTCGTCGCTTCGCCAAAATGGACGAAATGGAAGCAGCGGTGGCCACGAGTCTGGCACAATTTCAAAAATAATTTGCACAGCTTACCTGTTTCCTAAGCAGGTAAGCTATTTTTTTTACTAACAGTATGGTATAATTAAACATATATAGCTTATTCTGATTGGAGGTTTAAAAATTGAAAAAACAGCTTGCAACACTTTTGCTGACGTTTGTTTTCTGCTTCACCATGGTGGTGCCCGGCTTTGCTGCAGACGTGAACATTCCTGTGGCCGATAAAATTGGTGCCATGGAAAAAATGCTCTATGGTACTGAGCAGAGCGGTTCCTTGATTCAACGTATGGATAGCCTTGAGGATGATGTATATGGTGCTTTGACCACCGATTCCATTTTGAATCGCGTGGATAATATGTATGATTATTTGGAGGGAACTCCCGAAACAGGTGAAGCCTCCTTTGCTACGAAATTGAATGTGGTAGAGTGGCGCATCAACGAAAGCATGTCCGGTGGTCCTGCCAAAAATCGCATCGAAGCCCAAGAGAAGCTGCTCCATGGCCAAGCTCAAAGCGGCGCGCTCTCCGGTCGTTTGGAAGAGCTTTTGAAGCTTGCCTCCTACACCGATGGCAAGGTGCCCGTACAGCAGGTTACCCTGCCCAAGGATTCCGTTTTCAAGATCAGCTTTACCAGCGAAATGAGCACCAAGCAAAGCCGTCAGGGCGACAAGGTGAACTTCAAGGCTGCTGATAATCTGTATGTGAACGACGTTTTAGTCCTGCCCAAGGGTGCAACCGGTGTGGGCGTGATTAAAAAGGTTGTGCAACCCGGCATTTTCGGTAAGGATGGTCGCATTGACATCACCTTCACCCATATTTTTGCTGTGGATGGCACCAAGGTGCCTCTGACCGTAGGCGAGCTGGCTCAGCAAAAGGCTGAAAGCATTGCCGGTGCAGCCGGTGCAGCCATCGGCGGCATGGTTATCCTTGGCCCCGTTGGCATCGTGGGCGGTGCTTTCGTCAAGGGCAATAGCGTTACTATTCCTGTTGGCTGCGAAACCTTCGTACAAACCAGCGAGGATGTGTCCATGCAAGGCGTAGTATACCAAGAGTAATACGCCGTATAAGGCATCATCTACTTCGTCAAGGCTCCTAGGAGTATTAACGATACGCCGTCGTCGCCTTTCCTCGTATCTAATGCCTTCTCCGCCGTATTACATACCTGTGTATAAGGCAAAATACAATAATTAAATTCCCCAAGCTCACTCGAAAAAAAGAGTGGGCTTTTTCAATTTTTTTGTGCTATAATGTTAGGTGGAGTAGTGTCTGATTTTTTCGCTTGCGTAAAGGCAACGATGGATAACAGCTTTGATACAGATTTTAGATGAAGGAGCGTTCCTATGCAAAAAGCTTTGTTAGCAGCAGCACTTATGCTCAGCCTGTGTGTGCCGACATATGCTGCTCAATATACGAATCATGGCGACAATCGCTTTGACAGCCCTGATATTGTGGCCGAGCCCAACCATGCAGTGAAGGGTGCGGGCAAGGAGCAAAAGCCGGTGCTGCCCATTACCTTGACTGGTGAGCACGCTGTGTATGACAGCGTCAGCGGTGATTTCCATGCCAGCGGCAACGTGGTGGTGAAGCAGGGCAATCAAACCTTGCTGACCAGCTACGTGGAGGGCAATATGAAAACCGGCGAGGTTTGGCTCAAGGAGGGCGGTTCCTTTGAGGAGCAGGGCACCATTTCCAAGGCTGAATGGGCCCACTATAACTTTAACAGCAAAACCGGTGAGCTGAAGAAGATGTCCGGCAAAAACGGCAAGGACTTGTTTTATTCACCCCATGCGGAAATCACTCCGGAGAAGATTGTGATGGACGAGGGTGGCACTGTGACCCGCTGTGAGGCGGTGAAGCACCCCAAATGCTTGGAAATTCAAGCCAAAATCTTTGAAATTTATCCCGGCGAAAAAATGCTGGCTAGGGATGTAAAGGTTTTCGTGCGCGGCAAGCACATCTATTCCCGCGATTATTGGGAAAGCAACCTAGCCGAAAAGAATAAGGAGCGCATCCTGCCCCATATCGGCTTCAAGGATAGCGACAAGGGCGTCTATTTGAATATTTCCTATGAGCGTCCCTTCGGCGACAAGGACACCTTCTACGCCGACTTGAATTATTACACCAAGGATGGCTACAAGCCCATGTTCGGCTGGGAGCATGACGAGCGCAACTATAAAATCACCTTGGTGGATGGCTGGGATGAGGATGATGATGAATGGGTAAAGAAGCAGCGTGACTTCCGCATTGACTACAAGCCCCATTACTTCACCAAGCGCATTCCCGTGACCTACAGCGGTTACTATGAAAGAGGCCTGTGGCGCAATGAGGATACGGCGGCAGAAAGCTGGCACACGGAATATGGTGCCTTCCTGAACCATGACCGCATCTACATGTTCCGCAAGCAGACCAGTCTGGACTTGACTGTTGGTAAAAAGTGGACCCGCGAAAGTGAAGAGGACAAGGGTACATCCTCCACCAATGTTTATTATGCAACCTTGAACCAAAGACTGGCGCCCAAATGGAATACCTGGGTGGGCTACTATCGTGAAGACTTTACTACTGATTTGTTCACCTACGACCAACCGGATATGCCCATTGAGCTGCGCAACGGTCTGCAATATCAATTTGATAAAAAGAATGCTTTTGCCATCATCAATCGTTATGACCTAGATTCCAATAATCAGTATGAGACCATTTATCGGTGGACGCACAAGATGTGCTGCTGGCAATTCATTTTGGAATATACCAATGAGCATTACAAGAATGATCATTCTATCGAGCTGAAATACGAGTTTAACGTATTCTAAGGCAGGAAAAATGAGGTAGATTATGGAGAAGATTATTAAACAACGCTTTTTGGACCATCTTGAGGTGGCCCATGCGGTGATGAACAGCGAGATTATGGCCCAGATTGAGACCATTGCTGCCGCGATCAAAAAAGCACTGGCCGAGGGCCACAAGGTGCTCTTTTGTGGCAACGGCGGCAGCGCGGCGGACAGCCAGCATCTGGCAGCAGAATTTGTGGGCCGCTTCCAAAAGGAGCGCCGGGGTTTGCCGGCTATTGCCCTGACGGTGGACACCTCCATTTTGACCGCTGTGGGCAATGATTATGGCTACGACAAGGTCTTTGTGCGCCAGGTGGAAGCCTTGGCCCAGGCTGGTGACGTTTTGGTGGGCATCTCCACCAGCGGCAACAGCCCCAACGTGGTGGAGGCCATCGAGCTGGCCAAAACCAAGGGCGTGTACTGCGTGGGCATGACCGCCGCAGGCGGTGGCAAAATGGCCACGCTGTGCGAAGAATGCATTGCCGTGCCGGCCAAGATCACGGCCCGCGCTCAGGAAATGCATATTTTGATAGGCCACATTCTGTGTGAGCTTGTGGATGGTGAATAATTTGGGCTTAGCTGTAACGACTTTTTTAGCAGAGCAAATTAAAAATGTGCGCATTGCCGTTATCGGCGATGTGATGCTGGATAGATATTTCCATGGCGAGGTGAAGCGCATCTCCCCCGAAGCGCCCGTGCCGGTGACCAAAATCAACCGCATCAAGTCCGTGCTGGGCGGTGCGGCCAACGTGGCTGCCAACCTTGCTCACCTGGAATGCCAGGTATTCATGGGCGGCGTGACCGGTGCTGACGAAAACCGCGTGCTCTTAGAAGGCCTCATGGACGAGGCCGGCATTGACCACAGTGGCCTAGTCAAGAGCTCGCGGCGCAAAACCATCACCAAGCTGCGCGTTTTGGGCGGCAACCAGCAAATGCTGCGCCTTGATTTTGAAGAAACAGGGGATCTATATCCCGAGGAAATTATAGAGCTGCGCCATTGGCTGGCCAAGCTTTTGGACCAGGGCTTGGACGGCATCATCGTCTCCGACTACGCCAAGGGCGTGTGCTCCGACGATTTTTGCCAATGGGTGATTAACGAGGGCCATGCCTACAATATCCCCGTGCTCATCGACCCCAAGGGTGCGGATTGGACCAAATATCGCGGCTGTGACTTCATCACTCCCAATCTGAAGGAAATGTGCGAGGCCGCAGGCTGCGTCCGCGACAACGAAGATGGCGCGGTAGTGGAAATGGCGCGCGCTGCCAAGGACAAATATGGCATTAAGAATGTGGTAGTAACCCGCAGCGAACGTGGTATGAGCTTGGTCAATGACAGCGAGGTGCTGCACAGTCCGGCCACGGCCATCGAGGTTTTTGATGTGTCGGGCGCCGGGGACACCGTAGCAGCAACGCTGCTGGCCGGTGTGGCCGGCAGGCTGGAGCTGGCGGACGCCATCTACATGGCCAACAGAGCCGCAGGCATCGTGGTAGCCAAGGTGGGCACCTATCCCGTCCATCGGGACGAGCTTTTGAAGGATTTGCTCACCGAGGAGCGCAAGCAGGGCCGTGGCTACAGAACACTGAGCTGGCAGGAAATTGCTTCGCTTGCAGCAACCTGGAAGGCCTGCGGTGAAAAAATCGTCTTCACCAATGGCTGCTTTGATATCCTCCATGTGGGCCATGTGACCTATTTGGAAAAAGCCCGCAATCTGGGCAAGCATTTAATCGTGGGCCTCAATACGGACGCCTCCGTGCGCCGCTTGAAGGGCGAAACCCGTCCCCTGGTGCACGAGCTGGACCGGGCCAGAGTCTTGGCGGCCTTGGCCTGTGTGGACGCAGTGGTGCTCTTCGACCAGGACACCCCCACGGAATTAATCGAAAAAATTCGTCCTGACATTTTGGTCAAGGGTGGGGACTATCGCCCCGACCAGGTGGCAGGCCGTGAATATGCAGGTGAAGTACGCATTATCGAATTCGAGGATGGCTACTCCACCACCGGAGTAGTGGAAAAAATTGCCAAAATGGTTAAGGAGGGCAAATTATGATTATTGTAACTGGTGGCGCCGGCTTTATCGGCAGTAATATTGTTAAAGGCCTTAACGACCGCGGTATTGATGATATTTTGGTGGTTGATAACCTGACCAATATGGTGAAATTCAAGAACATCCAAGGACTCAAGGTTCATGATTATATGGATAAATATGCCTTTATGGATGCTTTGAAGGCCGGCAAATTCAACCATGAAAAAATTGACGTTATTTTCCACGAGGGCGCTTGCTCCGACACCATGGAATACAACGGCAAATACATGATGGAAAACAATTTTGAGTACACCAAAAATGTGCTTCACTTCTGCTTGGACAGAAAAATCCAAATGATGTATGCCTCCTCCGCTTCCACCTATGGCAGTGGCGCCCATGGCTTTAGGGAAGAGCCTGCCTGCGAGGAAGCGCTGAACGTATACGCCTTCTCCAAGCTCTTCTTTGACAACTATCTGCGCCGTCTGCTGCCCACCGCCCAAAGCCAAGTGGTAGGCCTGCGCTATTTCAACGTGTATGGTCCCCAAGAAAACCACAAGGGCAAAATGGCTTCCATGATTTTCCAAATGTACAACCAATGGAAGGCCGAGCACAAGGTGCGTCTCTTTGGCGAATATGATGGTTATGGTCCCGGCGAGCAAACCCGCGACTTTATCTACGTCAAGGACGTGGTGAAGGTCAACTTCTATTTCTGGGAGCATCCGGAAATCAGCGGCATTTTCAACTGCGGTACCGGTCATGCCCATCCCTTCAACACCTGCGCCAAGGCCGTGCTGAACCATTTTGGCAGCGGTGAGCTGGAATATGTGCCCTTCCCCGAAGTTTTGAAGGGTAAATACCAAAGCTTCACCGAGGCCGACGCTACCAACCTTTTGGCAGCAGGCTATGACGGTGGCTTCACTCCCATTGAAGAGGCAGCTGAGGAATATTGCCAGCTCTTGGACAAGACCGGCGGTTATTATGTCTATGAAAGATAAGGCCGTTTTTTTCGATCGTGATGGCGTCCTCAACGTGGACGTGGATTATTTATATAAAATCAGCGATTTGCAGTGGATTCCGGGAGCCTTGGAGGCCGTGGCCTACTTGACGGCCTTGGGCTACAAGATTTTTGTGGTCACCAACCAAAGCGGTATTGCCCGCGGCTACTACACCGTGGCCCAAATGCAGGAGCTGCACGACTTCATGCAGCGGGAAATCGCAGCCAGCGGTGGCAAAATCGAAAAGATTTATTATTGCCCCCACCACAAGGAGGGCAAGGTGGCCGAATTCGCCAAGGAGTGCGACTGTCGCAAGCCTAAGCCCGGCATGCTGCTAGAGGCCTTCGGGGAATACGACTTGGACAAGGAGCAGTGCTTCCTCATCGGCGATGGCAAGCGGGATGTGGAGGCGGCGGAGGCCGCCGGCATCAAGGGCTACCTCTTCAAGGGTGGAAATTTGTTAGAGTTTGTAAAAAATATTTTAGAACAAAAGTAAGGCACGTCAGAGGGTAGTAGATGCGAGCAGAGTTGACGACGGCGTATGAGTAATACTCCTAGGAGACTTTGTGAAGCAGATGCTGCCCTATGGCGTGCCTAGGAAGTACGACTATGGAATACACTAATATTTTGCTTATCAAAATGAGCTCTCTGGGCGACATATTGCACACCCTGCCCTTTGCGGCCGCGCTGCGTCAGCGCTTCCCCAGGGCCAAAATCACCTGGCTGGTGCACCCGCAGTTTGCGGGCTTTGTGCCAGACCCACCGGTGATTGATGAGGTGCTCTATTTCGACAAGGTAAAATTTAAAAAAATGGGCTTACTGGATAAGCTGAAATATTTTCGCGCAATGAAGGCCCTCCTGCACAGCAAGCACTTTGATTTAGTCATTGATATGCAGGGGCTGTTCAAGAGCGCGGTGCTGGCCGCCATCAGCGGCTGCAGCACGCGCATCGGCTATTGCGAAATGCGCGAGGGCAGTGGCCTTGTCAGCCGCGCCATCGGCGGGGCTCACAGCAAGGACCACGTCATCGAGCGCTATCTGGACGTGGCCCGTTATCTGGGAGCCAAGGTGGACTCCTTGGACGATGTGCACTTTCCCATGCCGGATTTGAGCAAGGAAAGCGCCAGCGTCCAGGCCAAGCTCCATGAGCTTGGCTGGAACGGTGGCGACTACGTGGTCATCGTGCCGGGGGCACGTTGGTGGACCAAGGAGTGGCCCGTGGAGCATTACGTGGCCTTGGCCAAAAAGCTGGTGGCCGCAGGCACCAGCGTGGTTTTGGCCGGGGGCCCCGACGACGCGCCCAAGGGCAGGGACATCGCTGCTGGCTGCGCAAGCGAGCTGGTGCTGGACATGACGGGCAAAACCTCCCTCAGGGAGCTGGCTGCCCTCATCAAGGACTGCAGCTTTTATATCAGCGCGGACACCGGTCCCCTGCACTTTGCAGCAGCCTTGAAAAAGCCCTTGGTGGCCATGTATGGTCCGACGAAGGCGGACAGAACCGGTCCCTACGGCAGCAAAAATTCCGAGGTCATTCTTTCCCCGGCACCTTGTGCAGGCTGTTTGAAGAAAAACTGCCCCAACTGGCATTGCATGCACGACATTACGCCGGACATGGTATACGAAATTTATCGAAAAAAGGTGAAGGCTCATGGCTAAAGCAGTGGCATTAAACGGCAAAAGAATATTGGTAACATTTTTGATGCATTTGGGGGATTTGACATTGACCACCCCCTTCATCCACGCTTTGCGCAAGGCTGCGCCCGACGCCCACATCACCTTTTTGGCGGACGAAAAGCTCAAGGACGTGGTGCTGCACAACCCCTATTTGGACGAGGTCATCACCATTGACAAAAAGGGTCGGGACAACAGCCTTTTGGCCTTGGCGGCCTGCGCCCGCCGCCTCAGCAAGATGGACTTTGATGTGCTCATCAACCTCCATCCCAACGAGCGCTGCTCCTTCATCTGCGCCATGACCAAGGTGAAGCAGCGCTGTGGCACCACCCACACCATGTTCAAGCCCGTGTGGGACGTGTTCACCCCCTTGAATCGCAAAATTCATGCGGCGGATATGTATCTTGATGTTTTGACCCAATTGGGTGTAACTAATTTAGAGCACAATGGCCTGGAGATTTTCCCCAGCGAGGAGCACATGGCTCATGCGGAGGAATTTTGGCGGGACCATGGCGTTTTTGGCAGCGACAAGCTGGTGGGCTTCAACATTGGCAGCGCCGTGGTGACCAAGCGTTGGGCGCCGGAGCGCTTTGCTAAGGTTGCCGATACACTTGCTGCTAAGGGTTATAAGCCCGTCTTCTTCGGCGGCACCATGGACGAAGAGATGGTGCAGGAGGCTGTGAGCTACATGAAGACAACTCCCGTGGTGGCCACGGGTAACTTTACCATCGGTGGCTTGGCAGCGGCCATGCGGCGTTGCAGCCTGATTATCACCAACGACAGCGGTCCCATGCATGTGGCCATTTCCCAAAAGGTGCCCATTGTGGCCATGTATGGTCCCTCCAGTCCCAAGCTGTACGGACCCTATACCGAGGACGCCACCATTGTGACGGCTGTGCCTCCCTGCCCCGGCTGTGCCGACGGCATGAAGCACAAATGCAGCGACATGCAGTGCATGACCCGCCTGACAGTGGAGCAGGTGGTGGAGGCCGCTGAGGCTATGCTGGCCAAGCATGGCGAGGACCATGAATAAGCAATTGACTCTCAACGGGGAGCTTTTGCTGCTCTGCGAGCGCATGGAAATGGCACGCTTGCTCAATGTGTACCTGCACTTTTTGTTTCGCCAAGGGATGGTTTTACCGGCTGTGCAGCTAGTGAACTATCGCTCCTTGGAGCAGCTGAAGCCCTTGGCGGAGCGTCTGCCCGATTTTTCCGGCAGCCAGCAGGTGCGCAAGATCCTCATTTTGGCCGATGCCCAAAATGACATGGAAAAGAGAAGAAATATAATTTTAGACGTGCGTGGCAGTGCCTATTTCCGCTCAAGGGAGTACTGTGCGCACTTTTTCTTTCCCGGGCGCGGCTCCGGCAAGCGGTGGCGCAGGGGTTATATGGAAGATTTACTGCTGGAGACACTGCGCGAGGACGCGGCGGAGCAAAGTCATCTTGCTAATCTCCTCAATGCCAGCGCGGAGTATTTAGTGACCGTGAATAATAACCGCGATCCCCGGCAAAGGCTCACCAATCACAGCCGCCATCTGCTGTACGCCTTCTTTGCCGGCACGGAAAAATTTGTAGGCCTGAGCTTGGCGGAAGCGGCCGAGCTGGGTGCCTTTGACTTTCAGCATCCGAGCTTTCAGGAGCTGCACAAGCATTTCCATGAGCTTGCGGATAACCATAAAAATACCAAGAGAATTCAAGAAGGGGAGTTGCTTTGATGAATAAAAACTTAACCATTATCGTAACCGGTGGCGCCGGCTTCATCGGCTCCAATTTTATCTTCCACATGCTGGCAAAATATCCTGACTACCGCATCATTTGCTTGGATAAATTGACCTACGCCGGCAATCTATCCACCTTGGCCAGTGTCATGGACGAGCCCAACTTCCGCTTTGTGAAGGCGGATATTTGCGACAGAGACGCAGTGTACGAGCTCTTTGCAGAGGAGCATCCTGATATGGTGGTGAACTTTGCCGCCGAAAGCCATGTGGACCGCTCCATTGAGGACCCGGGCATCTTCTTAGAGACCAATATCAAGGGCACGGCGGTGCTCATGGACGCTTGCCGCAAATTTGGCATCACTCGCTACCACCAGGTTTCCACGGATGAAGTGTACGGCGATTTGCCCTTGGATAGACCGGATTTGTTCTTTACGGAGGACACGCCCATTCACACCAGCAGTCCTTATTCCTCCTCCAAGGCGGGCGCTGATTTGCTGGTTATGGCCTACCACAGAACTTATGGCTTGCCGGTGACCATTTCCCGCTGCAGCAATAATTATGGGCCGTATCATTTCCCGGAGAAGCTCATTCCCTTGATGATTGCCAACGCTTTGGCCGACAAGCCCCTGCCCGTATATGGCGAGGGCATCAATGTGCGGGATTGGCTGTACGTGGAGGACCACTGCAAGGCCATCGATTTGATTATTCACAAGGGTCGCGTGGGCGAGGTGTATAACATCGGCGGCCACAACGAAATGCGCAATATCGATATTGTGAAGCTGATTTGCAAGGAGCTGGGCAAGCCGGAAAGCCTG